>NZ_JBNPNC010000017.1:0-47349 GCF_050314315.1 Desulfovibrio sp. SGI.102
AACGCCACCCACCAGTACAGCAGGGTGACCACGGCCATACTGACGGCGCGCAGGCCCTGGTTGGCCAGGATCAGGCGCAGGGCCAGGGCCGGGCGGTAGAAACCGGCGTAGGCGGGCAGCTGGTGGCGGATGGCCCGCATGGGCGTGGACAATATGTTGCCCACCATCAGGGCAAGCACCACGTCGCGGGCCTCGAGGCCGCCGGTCTGGAGCACGCTGCCTGCGGCGCCCAGGGCTGCGCCCAGCTCGGCGGCCAGATGCAGCACGATGATGCCCATGGCCTGGGGCTTGAGGAAGGCCAGCCATTCCATGTGCATGGCCAGCCACTCCTCGGCGGCGGTGAACAGGCCGTAGCGCTGCAACAGATACATGATGATGTAGACGGGCACCGTGAAGCAGACCAGCTTGGGCACTCGGCGGCGGAAGCGCTTCCAGGCCTTGCGGGCGGCGGCGCGCCAGCCGGTCTCGCCGTCGGCGGCGGCCGTGCAGGCCAGGCAGCCCTGCGGCGGTGCGGGCAGCAGGCGGCGGGAAAAGGCGATGGTCAGGCCGGTACGGCCCACGGCGGCCAGCAGGGTCAGGCCCACATAGACCACGGCGGGCCAGCCCAGCACGGGCCAGGTGAGCAGGAAGATGGTGGGCGTGTGGACCAGATAGGCCGGGAAGCTGTTGAACAGATTGGCCAGCATGAGTTCCCGGCCGTCGATCTCGCCTTTCTGGTGGCTTTCGGAAAGCAGGCCGTTGGCCGCTGCCGGGGAGACGAAGGCCAGGGAGAAGGCCGCGCCCGCCACGTCGCGCAGATGGGCGGCCCGGGCCAGCGGGGTGGCCAGGCGGGCCAGATGGCGCGTCCAGCGCAGGGCCTCCAGCAGATTGGCCAGCAGCAGGCCCACGCACAGGCCCAGCAGCAGACGCAGCAGGGGCCAGAGCAGGCCTTTCCAGAGCAGGGCCAGGGAATGCAGAGTGTCAGAGGAAAGGATATCGTTCATGGGCAGGGCGCGGGATCAGGCCTGGGCGGCCGTGAAGCCCGTGTCCTCGGGCAGGTCGGGACCGGCGGCGAAGGCGCGGGCCAGTTCGTCGCAGCGTTCGTTTTCGCGGTGCCCGGCATGGCCGCGCAGCCAGTGGAAGGTGACCTTGTGGGTGCGCAGCAGGGGCAGGAGCTGCTTCCAGAGGTCCACGTTGAGCACGGGCTTCTTGTCGCTCTTGATCCAGTTGCGCTTTTGCCAGCCGGCCAGCCAGCCTTTTTCCACGGCGTCACAGACGTATTTGGAATCGGTGTAGAGGTCCACCTCGCAGGCTTCGCGCAGGGCGGAGAGGGCCGCGATGACGCCGCCCAGTTCCATGCGGTTGTTGGTGGTCAGGCGGGCGCCGCCCACCAGCTCGCGGCGGGCCGTGCTGCCCACCAGGCAGAGGATGGCGGCCCAGCCGCCCCGGCCGGGATTGCCCAGGCAGGAACCGTCCGTATAGATGATGACTTTCTTCATCAAGAATTCCTTTGTGGTTTGAGACCTCCCCCTTCAGGGGGAAAAGGGAATTTGACAAGACGGCGAAGCCGATGAAATCCTTTTCCGTAACTTCTCCCTTCAGGGAGGGGCGATCCGCACGCCCCCTATCCGCCGGTCGCGGAGGCGGTAGCCGTTGCCCGCACCAGCGGGCTTACGGATAGCGACAGCGCTTTCATGGGCTGTCTTGCCGCGTAACACATTGCTGTCTTTATCCGTAGCTTCCTGCGTCGCAACGGCTAAAGCTCATTAGGCGGATGGGGCGACTGTGGATTGCAACATGACCGCGCAGTGTAGGAAAGAAGCGGGGCGCTGGCAACGGGGCCTCCCCGGGTGTGCCCGCGCGCACAGCGGGAGCAGCAAGGCAGGGATGGCGCGGGCGGGGCCGTGGTCTTCGTTCTGCAGGCTGGACTTTGCGGAACCTTTGGGATATGCTTTTCTACCAAAAATTAATGGGGGCATCACCCCCGTGGAGGACATCATGGCTCACAAGAAAATTGAGCGTAAAAAGGAACTGGATCGCCGCCGTCATCGTCGCGCTGAACGTCTGAAGCAGCGCGTGCGTGAAGCCAAGGCCGCCAAGGCCTAGTTTCCGCGGACAGTTCATTGCCGGTTCCCTGCGGGGAGCCGCGAATTTCAGCACAACGGCCGATGGCCCCGGACAAAAAAAGGGGCTGTCGTGGCCGTTCTTGCGTTATAGCTATGCCCATCTACGAATATCAGTGTCCCAACTGTCAGAAAGTCTTTGAAGAATGGACCCATGTGACCGACATGCAGGCACAGGAGCCCTGCCCTGATTGCGGCACCCCCTCGCCGCGGGTCATGTCGCACACGTCTTTCGTGCTCAAGGGCGGCGGCTGGTATGTCAGCGATTACGGCTACCGCAAGGGCATCAAGGACGAGAACAGCACGTCCACCCCTTCTTCTTCCGCCTCCTCGTCGACAAGTTCCACTTCTTCCGGCAGCACTGCCAGCAGCACTTCCGGAGGCTCGGGTTCTTCCACCTCCTCTTCGTCGACCCCTTCCGCGTGAGGTACCTATGATTGAGCGCTACACCCGGCCCGCCATGGGCCGCATCTGGACCCTGGAGAACCGTTACCGCGCCTGGCTGGCTGTGGAAGTGGCCGTGTGCGAGGCCTGGGCCGAACTGGGCCGCGTGCCCGCCGAGGCCGTGAAGACCATCCGGGAAAAGGCCGACATCGACGTGGACCGCATCCTCGAGATCGAGCAGACCACCCGTCACGACGTCATCGCCTTCCTTACTTCGCTGGAAGAAAAGGTGGGCCCCGACGCCCGCTACATCCATCTGGGCTGTACGTCTTCCGACATCGTGGACACCGCCAACGGCTATCTGTTCATGCAGGCCGGCAAGCTCATCGTGGAAGACATCGAAAAGGTGCTGGCTTCTCTGGAAGCCCTGGCCCGCAAGCACAAGGGCGTGCTCTGCATGGGCCGCACCCACGGCATCCATGCCGAACCCACCAGCTTCGGCCTCAAGATGACCGGCTTCCACGCCGAGTTCCAGCGCCATCTGGAGCGCGTCAAGGCCGGTATCGAGAGCGTGCGCGTGGGCAAGATCTCCGGTGCCGTGGGCACCTACGCCTTCCTTTCCCCCGAACTGGAGGAAAAGGCCCTGACCCGTCTGGGCCTGGCCGTGGACCCGCACTCCACCCAGATCGTGCAGCGTGACCGCTATGCCCATTTCTTCACCTCCCTGGCCATCCTGGCCGGCGGCATCGAACGCCTGTGCGTGGAGCTGCGCCATCTGCAGCGCACCGAGGTGCTGGAAGTGGAAGAAGGTTTCGCCAAGGGCCAGAAGGGCTCCTCGGCCATGCCGCACAAGAAGAACCCCATCTCCGCCGAGAACATGGCCGGCCTTGCCCGCCTGATCCGCAGCAATGCCGTGGCTTCCATGGAGAACCAGGCCCTGTGGCACGAGCGCGACATCAGCCATTCGTCCGTGGAGCGCGTCATCATGCCCGACTCCACCATCCTGGCCGACTACGTGCTCAACCGCCTGTGCCGCCTGCTGGACGGCCTGGTGGTCAAGCCCGAGCGCATGAAGGAGAACATGGAGCGTTCCTACGGCCTGTACTTCTCCCAGCGCGTGCTCACCGCCCTCATCGCCACCGGCCTGCCGCGCCAGAAGGCCTATGAGGCCGTGCAGCGCCTGGCCATGCAGAGCTGGGAGACCCGCAAGCCCTTCCCCGAGCTGGTGTGCGCCGATCCCGACATGCATGAACGTCTGGGCGATGCCCAGCTGGCCGAACTTTTCGATCCCACCTACTATCTTAAATACGAAGACGTCATCTACAAGCGCGTCTTCGGCAATTAGGAGGCTCCCGTGCAGCAGTCCATCCTGGAGATCAAGCGTCGTCTGGCCCGCCTGCTGGTGGAAAAGTCCTACCGTGAAGGCGACTTCGTCCTGGCTTCCGGCCGTCGCAGCGACTATTACTTCGATTGCCGCGTGACCGCCCTGCATGCCGAAGGTTCCTGGCTCATCGGTACGCTGTTCAACGACCTGCTCAAGGACGTGCCCGTGGTGGGCGTGGGCGGCATGACCATGGGCGCCGACCCGCTGGTCTCCGCCACCACCGCCATCTCGCATGAACTGGGCCGTCCCCTCAACGGCCTGCTGGTGCGCAAGGAAGCCAAGGACCACGGTACCGGCCAGTTCGTGGAAGGCCTGGGCAACTTCAAACCCGGCGACAAAGTGGCCATGCTGGAAGACGTGGTGACCACCGGCGGCTCCCTGCTCAAGGCCTGTGACCGCGTGCGCGCTGCCGGTCTGGACATCGTGGCCGTGTGCTGCATCCTGGACCGTGAAGAAGGCGGCCGCGAAAAGCTGAAAGAAGCCGGTTACGAACTGCACTCCCTCTTTACCCGCAAGGAACTGGTGGAGATGGCCCGCTCCTAGGGCTTTTTCGCTGGAGCGTTCCCGGCATGATCCGGGGCATGGCGGGGATGACGCCCACCATGGTTCCCGCTCCAGATCCGTCCCGGACCGGGGATATACTGATCGTCAAAGGGCAGCCTTCGGGCTGCCCTTTTTTGTACGTTTTTGTCCGGCACAGGCCGGGGGGCTGGGCGGTAAGCGCCTGTGCCGCGCGCTTGCCTGTCCGGATTTTTACCTGCGGCAGGGCGCTGACAGGCCTGGAAAGCAGCGTGAAAGGTCACAGGAAAAAATTTTTTGAAATTTTTTTCAGGAAATTTTTCCGAAGGCCGCCGAAAAATGTGATGGCGCAAAGCTGCCGGAAATGTGCAGGCTGAAAAACTTTGTCACATTGATGATAGAGATGGTTGTACGCATATCGATTTTGATTCATAATGTACTTTTGACGTAGTAACACAAAAAAATAAAGTATATTTTGCATCATATACAGTTTTATGATGTTCATTTGTTTGGCTTGTTCGTTATTTCTTAAAGTGTATGGAAAGTCTTTTGACTGTTTGTGTGAACAGTCATGGCGGGACTATGTGCATTGCGTAACAAAGTGCGCGTTTTTCCGTGTAAAACCGGCGTAAAGCAGAGCCCGGCCCTTTGCAGCGATGGTGAAAGCGTGCTAGCGTGTTTTTGTGCCATCCGCTGTGGCACGGGCATTCCGGCCGGATGCAGAGGGCTGTCCGGGCGGAAGATATCAACGAGAGGACAGGGGCGAGCCCCGGGAGGATGGAAAAGTGGAGCTTTACAAGCTGTTGGAAACCTTTAACGGATTTTTGTGGTGTCCGGTCATGCTGGTGCTGCTGGTAGGCACGGGCATCTATCTGAATATAGCGCTGCGCTTTTTCTCCTTCCGCAACTGGGTACGAGCTTACAAGTGCCTGTGGCAGGGGCGGTCCCATCAGTCCGAACACGGCGAGATCTCGCCGTGGAATGCCCTCATGACTGCTCTGGCCGCAGATATCGGTACCGGTAACGTGGTGGGCGTGGCCCTGGCCATCGCCGTGGGCGGCCCCGGCGCCCTGTTCTGGATGTGGGTCACGGCCCTGGTGGGCATGATGACCAAGTTCAGCGAAGTGCTGCTTTCCGTGCACTTCCGCGAAAAGACCCCCGCCGGCAACTGGGTGGGCGGCGCCATGTACTTCATCAAGAACGGCCTGGGCCCCAAATGGGTCTGGCTGGGCACCTGCTTTGCCGTGTTCGGCATCTGCGCCTGTATCGGTACGGGCGGCATGGTGCAGGCCAAGGCCATCACCGACAACATCTCCGGCACCTTCGGCCTGCCCGCGTGGCTGTGCGGCCTGATCCTGGTGGGCCTGTGCGTGGCCGTGCTGCTGGGCGGCGTGCGCCGCATCGGCGCCGTGGCGGGCAAGATCGTGCCCTTCATGGCCATCATGTATGTCTTCATGTGCCTGCTCATCATCGGCATGAACATCGAAAAGGTCCCCTCCGTGTTCTGGTGGGTGATCTCCGACGCCTTCCAGCCCACGGCGGCCACCGGCGGCTTTGTGGGCGCCACGGTGATGATGGCCATTCGTCAGGGCATGGCCCGCGGTATCTTCTCCAACGAAGCCGGCCTGGGTACCGCTCCCATGGCCCACGCGGCCTCCACGGCCGAGACCCCGCTGGTGCAGGCCTCCATCGGCATGCTCGACGTCTTCATCGATACCATCATCGTCTGCAGCATGACGGGCTTCGTGATCCTGGTGACGGGCACCTGGACCGCCGGTTCCTCCGCCGCCAGCATGATGACCTCCATGGCCTTCGAACAGGCGCTGCCCGGTGTGGGCCAGTTCGCGGTCACCATCTGTCTGACTTTCTTCGCCTTCACCACCATCCTCGGCTGGTGTGTGTACGGTGAACGCTGCGCCATCTACCTGTTCGGCGACCGGGCCCAGATGGTCTTCCGCCTGGTGTACTGCCTGGCGGTGGGCGTGGGTTCCGTCCTGGCCCTGGATGCCGTGTGGCTCCTGGCCGATACCTGCAACGCCCTTATGGCGCTGCCCAACCTTACCGGTGTCCTGCTGCTGAGCCCCGTGCTGTTCAAGATCGTACGGGACGAGGTGGCCCGGGACGATCGTTTCGTCGTGTAGGCAACCGGGGGGCGGGCCCCGGGCCCGCCCCTTTGCAACATATTCCATGACATAGCCTGAGGAAGGCAGCCTTCGGGCCGGCGCTCTCCGTCATCGGGGAGCGGGTCTTGGCGCTCACCCTGAAAACGGCCTTTTCCATGGAAAAAGACCGGCAGGGAGAAGGCTGCGGAGCTGGCAAGGGCGCAGCGGCGCCTCCGTGACGGTCCGGCATGACGGACTGCCGGCCGGGACGCCGGAGGCTCCCATCCCGTTCACCTTTTGGAAGAGGGGCAAGGCATTGCAAAAACGTTACCTTTCCATCGCCATCCTGACGGCCGTCCTGGCCGTGACGGGGATCGCCGGCTATCTGCTGCCGGCGGGCCCGGTCGCGGGGGACAAGGAACCTGCCACGCGTCGCATCCTGTTCGACAATGCGGGCGGTCCCGTGGTCTTCGACCATCAGAAGCACAGCCGTCTGCTCAAGGAAGATTGCGCCACCTGCCACCACGAGAGCCTGCAGAAGACGCCCGACAAGGCCATGGCCTGTGCCAGCTGCCACGGCGTGGCCCTGGACGATGCCTTCAAGGCGGGGCATGCCAAGAGCTATCCGGCGGAAAGCTGTGTGACCTGCCACCATTACGAACTGGCGGCCAAGGACTGGGGGCACCAGCAGCACAGCGAGGACTTTGGCGTGGACTGCACCTCCTGCCACCATGCCGACACGAACATCGAGCCCGAACCGCAGAGCTGCGCCAACTGCCATGAGGCCGGGGCCCGGCCCACCAACAAGGCTGCCGAGCCCGGCACGCCGCCGGTGCTGGCCGATGCCGTGCACGCGCGCTGCGTGGCCTGCCATCAGGATCTGTTCGGCAAGGCCAAGAACTGCGCTTCCTGCCATGAGCTGAAGCCCACGCGCAAGGATGAGGCTGCCGTGAAGGGCAAGGTGAACGCCCTGTATGCCGACTGCACGGTCTGCCATGTGAAGAAGACGCCGGACAAGCTGATCCCCGGCCGTATGGACGCCTTCCACGGCCAGTGCATGGGCTGTCATGAAAAGCTCGGCAAGGGCCCCTTCGGCAAGGACAAGTGTGCCCAGTGCCATACCAAGTAGTGAGGCGGGTATGAAAGAAGTATTCCAGATGTTGAAGGACCCGCGTTTCCACCTGGTGTACGGGGTGACGCAACGCTACAGCAACGGCCCGGAACCGCGCCGCGTGCGCCTCAACCGCGAGGGCTACAAGCTCGTGGAAGGCGTGACCAAGAAAGCCCTGGTCTACCCGCGCATGCGCCTGGCGGTGCATCCTTCGCCGCTCAAGGGGGACGCGTTCTCGCCCATCTTCGGCCGCATCACCGACGTGACCGAGCGCAGCCTCTTCGTGGAGGCCATCGAGCCCGACGAGGCCCTGCGCGCCCTGGCCGACGGCGTGGAGAAGGTGGACCTGATCAATGACGAACGCACGGGCCAGGAACTGGCCGTGCTGCTCAAGAGCCTGGGCCTGAACACCAAGAGCCTGGGCCAGCAGTGCGAGACCCTGATCATCAACGGCCTCAACCCCGACCCCGGCGTCACCTGGGCCGAGCCCATGCTGCTGACCCACCAGGGCACGCTGCGGGCCGGTCTGGCCGTGCTGCGCCGCCTTTCCCCGGCCAAACGCATCCTGCTGGCCGTGCCGCGCGAGATGCACCTGCATTTCGACGACGTGGAAGTGGTGCGCGTGACGGCCCGCTATCCGGCCAGCGTCGATGCCCTGCTGGTCAAGAGCGTCACCGGCAAGGAAAAGCCCGAAGGCGTGGGCGTGGTGGGGCTCCACAATGTCTGGAGCCTGGGCCGCGTGGCCCGCACGGGCCTGCCGCTCATCGAGTCGGTCATCACCCTGGGCAGCTACACCCACTCCGGCAACTATATCGTCAAGGAAGGCAGCATGCTGGGCGAGCTGCTGGAATTCGCCCACATCAAGCTCAACAGCGGCGACACCCTGGTTCGCGGCGGCCCGCTGCGCGGCGAGAGCATCGACCGCCTGGACCGCAGCATCACCAAGGGGGCCACGGGCGTCTTCGTGGTGGAGGCCGGTACCGTGCCGCCCATGGAAGGCCACAGCCCCTGCATCAACTGCGGCGCCTGCGTGCTGATCTGTCCCGCGCGCCTGAGCCCCAGCATGCTGAGCCGCAACGCGGAATTCGCCCTGCACGAGCGCTGCCGCGACGAACACGTGGACTGCTGTCTGGAATGCGGCCTGTGCGGTTATGTCTGCATCGCCCGCCGTCCGGTCCTGCAATACATCCGTCTGGCCAAGCACAAGCTGGCCCAGGCCGATGAGGCCCGCCGTCTGAAAGAACGGGAGCTGCGTCCCGCGGCGCAGCCTGCCGCCGAAGCCAAGGAAGGAGAAAACTGATGCCCGCTGCCGCTCAATCTTCCGTTTTGCTGGCCATGAGCGCCCCGCCGTACTGGCATTGCGGGCGCACCGTGCGCCGCCAGAGCCTGATGACCCTCGCGGCCCTGCTGCCTGCCGTCATCGGGGCCGTCTGGACCTGGGGCCTGCCCGCCGTGCGCGTCATGTCCCTGTGTGTGGCCGTGGCCGTGCTCACCGAGGCCGCCTGCCAGAAACTCATGGGCCGCGAGCTGGCCATCGACGACTACACGGCCGTCTGTTCCGGCCTGCTGCTGTCCTTCATGCTGCCGGCCGACGCCCCCTGGTGGATCGCGGTCATGGCGCCGCTCATCGCCATCAGCCTGGGCAAGATGGCCTTTGGCGGTCTGGGCGCCAACCCGGTCAACACCTCCGTGGTGGGCTGGGCCGTGCTCTTCGTCTCCTTCCCCCTGTTCATGGAACCCAATGCCGTGCAGCTCAACGCCGCGTCCATGGTGGACCCGCTGGTGCGGCTCAAGTTCTTCGGCTGGGCCGATGCCGGCAGCATCCCCCTGCAGGACCTGCTGCTGGGCCAGCAGATCAACGGCCTCGGCGCCGGGCAGGTGGGGGCGCTCTTCCTGGGCGGCTCCCTGCTGGCGGCCCGCGGCATCATCCGCTGGCAGATCGCCCTGGGCTTCTTTGCCGGGGTGGCCGGCCTGGCCGCGCTCTTCTGCATGAGCAGCCCCGCCACCGACTCCTCGCCCCTGTTCCATCTGTGCACGGGCTCGGTCATGCTGGGCGGTTTCTTCCTCATCACCGATCCGGCCAACGCGCCGTCGCGCCCCCTGCCCATGTTCCTGTACGGCCTGCTGGGCGGCGCGCTGGTGATGACCATCCGCAAGTACGGCATCTACCTTGACGGTGTGCCCTTTGCCATCCTGCTGGCCAATCTGGTGGCCCCGCTGCTGGATTCCATCCGGCCCAAACCTTTTGGAGTGCGCTAGCCATGGCCGATATCCTGCGAATGATCGTCGTCCTGTCAGCCCTGTGCGGCCTTTCGGGCTTTGCCCTGTCCTACCTCAAGATGGTCACTGCGCCCGTCATCGAGGAACAGGTGCTGACCTATGTGCAGGGACCGGCCATTGCCGGGGTGTTCACTGATATCGACAACCAGCCCATCGCCGACCGCAAGGCCTTCGAGACCGAGAAAGGCCGGGTGCTGGTCTTTCCCGCCATGCGTGACGGGAAGCTGGTGGGGGTGGCCCTGGAAGCCAAGGGCAAGGGCTACGGCGGTGACGTGGGCGTGATGGTGGGCTTCAATGTGGCCAACGACACGCTGGCGGGCATCGGCACCACCACCCTCAAGGAAACGCCCGGTCTGGGCATGCGTATCGCGGAGCCCGGCTTCACCGGGCAGTTCAGGGGCATCGCCGCGCCGGTGGGCCTCAAGAGCCAGGGGGGCAGCATCGACGGCATCTCCGGCGCCACCATCTCCTCTTCGGGTGCGGTGACGGCCGTGAACCTGGCCGCCGAGGCCTACAAGGCCCTCAAGCCTGAAATCCTCAAGACCTGGGGCAACAAATAAGGAGCCGGCCATGAGCAGCGTCATGCAAGAATTCACCAAGGGGCTGTGGAAGGACCTGCCGCCCTTCCGGCTGGTGCTTGGTCTGTGTCCCACGCTGGCGGTCACCAACTCCGCCAACAACGGCCTGGGCATGGGTGCGGCGGTCATCTTCGTGCTCGTGCTCTCCAACATGATCATTTCCATGGTGCGCGGCATCATCCCCAAGAAAGTGCGCATCGCCTGCTTCATCGTCATCGCGGCCTCGCTGGTGGTGGCGGTGGAACTGCTCATGCAGGCCTATGCCTATCCGCTCTACCAGCAGCTGGGCATCTTCGTGCCGCTCATCGTGGTGAACTGCATCATCCTGGCCCGCGCCGAGGCCTTCGCCGCCAAGAACGGCGTGGCCGCCTCGGTGGCCGACGGCCTGGGCATCGGTCTGGGCTTCACCATGTCGCTGACCTTCCTGGGCTCGCTGCGCGAGATCCTGGGCAACGGCACCTGGTTCGGCCACCCGGTCATGTGGGACGGCTTCCAGCCGTTCGCCATCATGGTGCAGGCCCCCGGCGCCTTCATCTGCCTGGGCCTCATCCTGGCCACCATGAACGTCATCAATGTCTGGCAGGCGCGCCGCAAGGGCGGCCAGGTGGTGGAAACCTCCAGCTGCGGCGGCTGCAAGGCGTGCAGCATGCTCCAGCAGCGTCAGGAACAGTAGCCCGCGGGCTTTCGCAAGGATGCGCGTATGGATATCTTCCAGCTTTTCATCTCGGCCATCTTCGTCAACAACATCGTGCTGGCCCAGTACCTGGGCAACTGCCCCTACCTTGGCTGCTCCAAGGAAAAAGGCGTGGCCCTGGGCATGGGCGGCGCGGTGATCTTCGTCATCATCGTGGCCACGGCCTGCACCTGGCTCATGCAGCGTTACGTGCTGGAGCCCTTTGGCCTGGGCTACCTGCAGACCATCGTCTTCATCGTGGTCATCGCCTCGCTGGTGCAGTTCGTGGAGATGTTCCTCAAGAAGATGGTGCCGCCCCTGTATGCGGCCCTGGGCATCTTCCTGCCGCTGATCACCACCAACTGCGCCGTCATGGGCGTGGCCATCCTGGTGCAGCGCGAGGAATACGACCTGCTCACCTCCGTACTGTACGGCGGGGCCTCGGCCGTGGGCTTCACCCTGGCCCTCCTGCTCATGGCGGGCATCCGCGAGCGGCTGGATACCTGCCGTCTGCCCAAGGCCATGGCCGGGACGCCCATCGCCCTCATCATGGCCGGCCTGATGTCGCTGGCTTTCATGGGCTTCAAGGGCATGGCGCAATAACGCGGACTACGGGCTTTTGACTGCCGCTGGGCGGCAAGGAGAGGCATATATGGTTTTCGTTTCCATCATCACCCTGTTCGGATTGGGGCTCGTGGCCGCCATCCTGCTGTCCATCGCCTCGCGCGTCTTCTACGTCAAGGAAGACCCGCGGGTGGAGGCCGTGCTGGAGGTCCTGCCCGGGGCCAACTGCGGTGGTTGCGGCTTTGCCGGCTGCGAAGGCTACGCCGCGGCCGTGGTCTCCGATCCCGACATCCCGGCCAACAAATGCTGCGCCGGCGGTGCCGATACGGCCATCGCCGTGGGCGAGCTGACCGGCAAGACCGTGGCCGAGGCGGAACCCCTGTTCTCGCTGCGGCGCTGTGACAAGCTGGCCGGCAACGTGGCCCTGCGCTACCAGTACCAGGGCATGCCCTCCTGCGCGGCGGCGGCCATGCTGCGCGGCGGCACCGATACCTGCCACTGGTCCTGCATGGGCTTCGGCGACTGCGTGCAGGTCTGCCCCTTCGACGCCATGCAGGTCAAGGACGGCGTGGTGCGCGTGGACATGTCCCGCTGCACGGGCTGCGGCATGTGCGTGTCGGCCTGCCCGCGCGGAGTGCTGGAGCTGGTGCCGCGCCGCCATCGTGTGGCCGTGTTCTGCAATACGCGCGACAAGCTGCGTGCCGTGACCGAAGTCTGCGACGCGGGCTGCATCAATTGCGGCCGCTGCGCCAAGGCCTGTCCGGCCAAGGCCGTGAGCAACGTGGCCGGGCGCATGGTGGTGGACCAGATCAAGTGTGTTTCTTACGGGCCCGATTGCGGTGAGGCCTGCGTGGAGGCCTGTGCCCGCCACATCCTGCGGCGAACCTGCCCCACGGGCATCGAGGCCGCCAATGTGGCCAGGATGAAGGATGACAGCGATGGCGACGGCGCTGCTGGGGGCGGCACCGTGCCTGTGACCGGAAAGAATGACCGCCCCGCACAGGAGAACTGCAATGCCTAAGACCTCTCGCCGAGATTTTTTGCGCTGGACGCTGGCCGGCAGCGGCCTGCTTCTGGCCGGTGCGGCCTCCGTCCTGGAGCCCGCGCCCGCCCGGGCCGTGACGCGCCTTGGCGCGCCCACGCAGCAGACGGCCCTGTTCATGGGCACCATGGTGAGCATCACCGTGGCCTGTCCCTCGTCCACCCAGGCCCACGATGCCATGGATCTGGCCTTTGCCGAGGGGCGCCGTCTGGAAGCCCTGCTGACCCGGCATGACGCGGCGGCCCCCCTGGGCGTGCTCAACAGCCAGGGCAGCCTGCGTGACGTGCCGCCCGAGCTGCTCAATGTCTGGCAGCGGGCTCACGGCATCTGCCATCTGACCGGCGGTGCCTTCGATGCCACTGTCCTGCCCCTGGTGCGCCTGCTGGAGAGCCGCAGCAATCCCGAAGGCGAGCTGGAGCTGCCCGAGAGCGACCTGCGCGATGCCCTGGCCCTGGTGGATACCGAGGCCGTGTACGCCGGTCGCGACGGGATGCGTCTGGAACGGCAGGGCATGGGCCTGACCCTGGACGGCATCGCCAAGGGGCATATCGTGGATGCCATGTCCGCCGTGCTGCTGCGCGCGGGCTGCGAGAACCATCTCATCAATGCCGGCGGCGACATCCTGGCGCGCGGGCACAAGGCCCCGGGCGTGTTCTGGCGCGTGGCCGTGGAAGATCCGGAAAAGCGCGGCCACTACCCGCAGGTGCTGGAGCTGTACAACCAGGCCATCGCCACGTCCGGCGGTTATGAGATGCACTATGACGCCGAGGGGCGCCATCATCATCTGCTGGACCCGTCCACCGGGCGGAGCCCCGTGCTGGGCAGCATGAGCGTGCTGGCCGCCACCTGCATGCAGGCCGATGCGCTGGCCACCGGCCTGTCCGTCCTGCCCGCCGGGGAGGCCCTGACGCTGGCCGACAGCCTTTCGGGCTGCGCCTGCGGCCTGCTGCGCCGGGACGGCCGCCTGCAGGTCTCCCGCCGCTGGCCTGCGGAAGCCTGATACTGATCGTTCATGGATGCAAAAAGCCCGTCCCCCAGGGGACGGGCTTTTTCCGTTTCCGGCACCGGCCGTTCCTGTTCCCCATCCCGGCAAGCCCGCTCTCCGCGATCTGCCGCGGTATCCTGCCGCCGGGCCTCAAAAGGGGCACGGCAAAAGGAGGCAAAAGGGGAGGAGGGAACAACGTCCGGGACGTCTTTCGGTCGCTGGCGGCCATCCGGGGAGAGCGACCTGGTCCGCCGCCGCATCCGGCGGCTGCCGCAAGGCATGAAAAAAGGGAGGACGTCGTCCTCCCTTTTTTGTCATATCGTGCGCCGGGTGCCCTAGCGGCTCCACTTGAAGGTGAAGACCTGCTCGGTATCGGGATGCAGGCTCAGATGCACGGGGCAGGTATGGGCGGCCCGTTCGATCATGGTCTTTTCCTTTTCGGAGAACTCACGGTCGGGCATGTTGAAGATGATCTCGATCTTGCCGATGCGGCGCGGGTTGGCGCTCATGGTCTTGCTGATCTCGATGGTGGTGCCGGTCACGTCCACGCCGTGGTTCCGGCCGTAGATGCCGATGATGGTCATGGCGCAGGCGGCCAGGGCCGTGGCGCAAAGGTCGGTGGGGCAGAAGGCCTCGCCCTTGCCGTTGTTGTCCTTGGGGGCGTCGGTGACGAGCACGGTACCGCTCTGCTGGTGCACGCATTCCACGCGCAGGTCGCCGAGATATTTGGCGGTGATGTCTGCCATGGGGGAACTCCTTTTTTGCCCCAGAATGCCCTGTCCGCTCCCCGGACGCAAGAGGTATGCCGTAGTCAGGGGAAATGGTTTCGCGGCTTCTGGAGGCCTTGTGGCGTTATGCCGGGCCATGTCCGGGATGCCGGACCGTTCCGGCCATGAAAAAAGGGGAGGCGGCTGCCTCCCCGTACGTTCGGAACAGCGGGATTGTCCGCTGCTTTAATCGTTGGCCAGACGGGCGGCGTCGGCGCGACGGCGCATGCGGGCCACGCGTTCGCGCAGACCGGCGCGGTAGGCGTCCAGATCCTCGATGCGGGCGCGGGCCACGCCGCTTTCCATGGCGGCACGGGCCACGGCGGGCGTCACCCATTCGATGATGCGCGGATCCAGCGGGCTGGGGATGATGTAGTCGGGGCCGAAGCTGAATTTCTTGCCGCCGTAGGCCTTGCTCACTTCTTCGGGCACGTCTTCGCGGGCCAGCATGGCCAGGGCCTCGGCAGCGGCCAGCTTCATGGCTTCGTTGATCTCCGTGGCCTGCACGTCCAGGGCGCCGCGGAAGATGAAGGGGAAGCCGGACACGTTGTTGATCTGGTTGGGGCAGTCGGAGCGGCCGGTGCCCATGAGCAGGTCGTCACGGGCGGCCTTGGCTTCGGCGTAGGTGATCTCGGGCACGGGGTTGGCGCAGGCAAATATCACGGGATGCGAGGCCATGCTGCGCACCATGTCCTGCGTGACCAGACCGGGCTTGGACAGGCCCAGGAACACATGGGCGCCCTGCATGGCTTCGGCCAGGGTGGCGTCCTTTTCCTGCGCGAAGGCGGCCTTGGTGGGATGCAGCTTGTCCTGGCGGCCCTTGTGGATCAGGCCCTTGCTGTCGAACATCCAGATGTTCTCGCGCTTGACGCCCAGGCTGACGTAGAAGTTGGCGCAGGCGATGCCGGCGGCACCGGCGCCCACCACCACGACCTTCATGTCTTCCATCTTGCGGCCGGCGATGTGGGCCGCGTTGATGAGGCCCGCGCCGGAGATGACGGCGGTGCCGTGCTGGTCGTCATGGAAGACGGGGATGTTCATGATCTCCTTGAGCTTCTGTTCGATGTAGAAGCACTCGGGGGCCTTGATGTCTTCCAGGTTGATGCCGCCGAAGGTGGGCTCCAGGGTCTTGACCACGTTGATGAGCTCGTCGGGATCGGTGGTGGCCAGCTCCAGGTCGAAGACGTCCACGTCGGCGAACATCTTGAAGAGCATGCCCTTGCCTTCCATGACGGGCTTGCCCGCCAGGGGGCCGATGTTGCCCAGGCCCAGCACGGCCGTACCGTTGCTGACCACGGCCACCAGATTGCTGCGGGCGGTGAGGCTGGCCGCGGCGGCGGGATCGGCCTCGATGGCGCGGCAGGCATCGGCCACGCCGGGCGAATAGGCCAGGGTCAGGTCGTCCTGGGTCTCGCCCCGCTTGGAGGGCAGCACTTCCACCTTACCGGGGCGGGGCTCCGCATGATATTTCCAGACATCTTCCTTGGTATAGCTCATAGTATCCTCTGCTGCTCGGCTGGAGCGGTGAGATAGTGAAAAACGGGCCCGGACAGGCGTGGGGGACAGCGTTTTCCTGTTTGCGTGGCCCCTTGATCGGAGCGGGGAGGAACGCGCGCTCTCGCGCCGTGACGGGCGTTTTCGGCCCCGGGCCGCGGGACATGGCCGTATGCCATGCGATCGCCCGGGCAACACATGAGTATAAAAATCCGTTGCCGCTTTCGCAAGTGCGGGCAGGGGGGCGGACGTGGCTGGTTTCAGAAGGATGGACGGGTGGTGTGGCGCGGCAGACTGCGGCCTCTGATGGTCCCCCGGTACTGTGGGAGAGGGGCAATGGAAAATATGGCGGGATGCCCGCTACTTCCGCAGGGGGTAGGGAGTAGGTCGCCTATGGAGCGGGGACGGGAAGAGAACGGCCGATGTCCCTAGGTGCGCCGTTTTGTTCCGGCATGCGGGCTGGGCCATCAGCGGGGCGGGGGAGGGAGGAGCGCCGTCAGACGGGCTTCTTGTGCGGGGACTTGGAAGGCTGGAGAAGACACGAGGGGAAGGGGAGATTTTCCACCGGAGACGGCCGGAGGCGGTCGCAGGGCCATGCCCGTCATGACGCGGTCGCTCCGGGCATCGGCAGCGCGATGGCCTCCCCTTCCCCTCTGGTAAAAGAACTGTCTAGCCGATCCATTCCTGGCCGGTGGCCATGTCCATGATGACGAATTCCGTGCCGTCGCCCTTGGCGGCCACGCGGTATTCCAGCTTCTCGGCCACACGGTTGGGCAGCTCGCCGCTCTGGTCGAAGGTCAGCACCCGGCAGGAGAAGCCGTCGTGATAGTCGCTGACGGGGATCTCGCGGGAAGAGGCCACGATGATCTCGTCGCCCACCTGACAGGTACGGGCCGCGGCGCCGTTGAGGCAGACCACGCCGCTGCCGCGCGGGCCGGGCAGCACATAGGTCTCGATGCGGGAACCGCTGTGCTTGTTCCAGATGTAGACGTATTCCAGCGGCAGCAGATGGGCCGCTTCGAGGATGTCGGTGTCGATGGTGATGGAGCCGTGGTAGTTGAGCTTGGATTCCGTGACCACGATACCGTGCAGCTTGGCGCCTACGACGCGGATGGTGCCCTGCCCCTGGGGCTGGACACCCACCAGCATACGGGTGACTTCTTTTCTTTCCATGTGGTTCCCCTTGGGGGACCTGTCCGTCATGCGGCAGAACGTACCGCCGGGCAGGGTCTGGAGGAGCCGTCGGGCTCCTTGTGGACGATTTTGAAGAATGGGGGAGCATGAAGGGGGAAGGGGACTTTTCCAGCGGAAAACGTTCCCTTCCCCCCTCATATCATTTCATCGTCATCATTCTCGTCTAGCACTGGACGATGCGCACGTCGCCGCGGGTCTCGTTGGCGCGGCGGCGGAAGCGCTGGCGGCGGTCCTCACCGTCCACCTGGTTGGCCAGCCATTCCAGCACGTGCAGCACGGGGTGCTTTTCCTTGAGCTGGATGAGGCAGCGGGCGATGCCGATCTTGCAGGAGGGGCAGCCCACCAGGATGGGCCCGGCGTAGCAGGCGCCGGTCTGCGGCTGGGGCTCGAAGGCCTGGGCCAGGCGTTCCTTTTTGCGGGCGCGCAGCAGGTTGTAGATGGTGGGGGAGGTCACGGCGCCCATGCCGGACTCGCCGCAGCAGCCGGGGATGGTGGAGACCTTGACCTTGCAGAGCTGTTCCAGGGCGCCGGTAAGCTGGGCCTGTCCCTTGAGGGTGGGCACGCCCGCCCATTCGCAGTGGCAGGCCGCGTGATAGAGCACATTGGTGCCGGGGGCCACCGGGGCTTCCATGCCCTCGTGCTGCAGCAGGGGCAGGACGATCTGGCTCACGTCCTTCTGTTCCAGCTGCGGGAACTGCTCGTTGAGCTTCATGCGGGCCAGGCTGTCGCGGCAGGAACCGCAGGCCGTGGCCAGATAGCGCACATCGAAGCCCTGCTTGATGAGGTTGCGCAGCATGGAGGCCAGATACTGGCGGTTCTGGGCCATGTTGTCTTCGTATTCGGTATCCATGCCCGCGGCCAGCAGGGGATAGCCGCAGCACAAATGGCGCGGCGGCACGGCCACGGCGTGGCCGGTGTGCAGCAGCAGCATGATGGCGGCCAGACCGATGCGGTCATAGAAGAGCGAACCGCCGCAGCCGGGGAAGTAGAGCACGCAGGGCATGCCCGGCGTCACTTCCCTGGGCGCGAACACGGAACCGCGGTGCAGGCGCAGGGATTCGTACAGGTTGGTGTAGCCCATCTTGGGGCCGCTGCCCGCAAAGATGGGGCTCTGCATGCGCTTCTTCCACACGGAGGGCACCACGCCCAGCAGCTTGTTCTGCACCTTCTGGCCCAGCGAGGCCATCTTGGCCGCCTTGGGCACGCGGGACGAAACGTCATGCACCAGCCATTCCAGGGCACGCTTCTTGATGGGATGACCGCCGGCGTTCTCGTGTTCCAGCAGGGAGCGCAGGGTCAGGGCCACCTCGCCGGACGGGATCTTGACCGGGCAGTTGGCCAGGCAGCGGCCGCAGGCCGTGCAGTGTTCCACCAGGTCGCGCAGCCAGCGCAGCAGGTTGTCGTCGATGGCGCCCTTGTTGACCTGCGAGTAATAGACGGCTTCCAGCAGCATGCCCAGCACCATGTTCTTGTTGCGGGGATGGTACTGCATGGAACGCTCGGGGTAGCACATGGAGCAGACCTGCTTGCACTTGCCGCAGCGGGTGCAGACCTGCACCGTGGACAGCAGGCTGATGAGCTTTTCCTTGTCCGGCAGACCGCTGGCGTGGATGTCGTTGATGAGCCGGTTGAAGGAGAAGGTGAAGGGACGCACGGGCAGTTCGCGATGCACCAGCTTGGCCGGGTTCATGACGTCGCGGGGGTCCACGCGTTCCTTGAAGGCGCGCAGGGCGTCCATCTTGCTCTTGCCGAGGAAGGAGATCTTGGTGATGCCGATGCCGTGCTCGCCGGAGACCTCGCCGCCCATCTCCTGGCATTCGGCCATGACGCGGGCCGCGGTCTCTTCGGCCTCTTCCAGCATGTGGGCGTCGTTGGAGTTGACCGGGATGTTCACATGGCAGTTGCCGTCACCGGCATGCATGTGGCTGGCCACCACGATGCGGCTGGCTTCCATGTAATCGCGGATTTTGCCGATCTTCTTGTCCAGATGGGCGTACTTCTGGCCCATGCCGGCCAAAAAGGCCTCGGCGCGCTTCCAGAGCTCGGTATCGGAAAGCTCGGCCTGCGGGTTGTCGCCGGACGCCACCTTGGAGGCAAAGGAGAACTCGCGGTTGAATTCCTTGTCTTCCATGGGGAAGCCGGGCAGGCGGCCCACTTCCTGCAGGGCGTGGCGGTAGGCCTGGGCCGTGCATTCCAGGTTGAGCTGTTCGAGGAAGAGGGCGAAGTCCGGGATGCGGTCCATGGGTATGACCACGTCCTCGTTGAGCTTGAAGCCGGAGGTGCGCTTGGCGATGGCCGACAGGCGGTGCCGGTCTTCCCAGAAGCGTTCGCCTTCCTTGTCGTCCTGGGCCACGATGATGTCCACGTTGTCCTGTTCTTCCACCACGCAGACGATGTCGTTGACGCACTTGTCCAGCAGGTAGGGGTCGTCGCCGTCCACCTGGAGGATGATGACCGAGATGGGCAGGCCCTCATACTTCTGGGACTTGCGCTTGTACTCGATGGCCTGCACGTACTTGGCGTTGAATTCTTCCAGGGCGGACAGATGGGCGTAGTCGCCTTCCTGACGGATGCGGTTGCGCAGGCCCACCAGCTCGCGCACCACCACGGCGGCGGGGTGCATGGAGCGGCCGAAGAATTCCAGCACCATGACGCGCTTGAACTTGGGCTTGGGATGGATGATGAAGCAGGCCTCGGTGATGATGCCGTCCACGCCTTCCTTCTGCATGCCGGGCAGGCCGCCCAGGGCCTTGTTGGTCACGTCCTTGCCCAGGCCGGGCAGGCGGATCTCGTCGCCGCGCAGGTGGATGACGTTGCGCACGCCGCCGCTGATGTCCTTGACCACGAACACGGCCGTTTCTTCGGGCAGGATCTTGTGGCGGGGATGGTTCTCGCGTTCCACGCTGATGATCTCGCCCGTGGGGGTGACCATGCGCCACCAGAGCAGGTTGTCCAGGGTGGTGCCGTATTCGAAGGCGCTGGGGCCGCCGGCGTTTTCGGAGACGTTGCCGCCGATGGACGAGGCCTGCTTGGAGGCCGGGTCCACGGAGAAGAGCGCCCCGGCCGCGTCCACGGCCTTGATGACGTTCTGGGTGATGGCGCCGGCTTCCACGGTGACGGTCATGTTCTCAAGGTCGATGGGGCCGATCTTGGTCAGACGGGTGAGGCTGACGATGACCGTACGCTTGCGGGCCGGCACGGCGCCGCCGGTCATGCCGGAGCCGCCGCCGCGCGGGATGAGGGCAAACTTCATGTCGTTGGCCAGCTTCACCAGGGCAGCCACCTGCTCGGCGCTGTCGGGTTCCACCACCAGCAGGGGCAGTTCCATGCGCAGGTCCGTGGCGTCCGTGGCCGAGGCCACCAGGGCGGAGGGCGAGGAAAGGATGCACTCGTTGGGCAGGATGTTGCGCAGGGCGGAGATCAGCTCTTCGCGGAAGCTGCGTTCGGCCTCGTAAGCGGACCAGAACATGGTGATGCCTTCGCCGATGGCGTTGGCGAAATAGTGGGCCAGGGCCATGGATTCCCGTTCGAAGCGGGCGTGCACGCTGTTGCGCACGGTCTCCACGTTGATGAAGGGGTTGTAGGCCACCAGGAACAGTTCTTCGGCAATGGCAATGGCCAGATGCCGCACAGACTCGGGCCACTCCGCGAAGTCGTCGATATTGATACGCAGGATGCGGTTGACCACATAGTCAGGTGAGATGGATATGTGCGGACCCTTGTGAGCCATGGCGTAGGTACCTCGTTGTCTTCTGCATTTTCCTTGTGCACGGGCCCGGCGGGCCGGATGCACAAGTGGAGAAACCTTGTTTTTTACTGCTATTGGCCGCGCAAGGCAAGCACGCCCCCATACTGGGGCCACTGTCTTCGCCAGAGAGGAAAAAAGCCGTCAGGAACGATTCCTGTCATTCCTGTCATGCCTTGTCCTCTTTACATTTTCCCGAACTTGAAAGATGCTGTGCGCCACACACGATCCCCGGAAAGGAGACTCCACATGCTGCTCAAGCTGCAATGGCTTACAGATATTTTTGACTGGTTGCACCACAATTGGGAGCGGACCCACGTCCAGCGCAAGGTGGCGCTGGTCATCTTTTGGATCTACGTGGCGGCCCTGTGCTGCGTGGAGCTCAAACGCCAGGGCATGCTGCCGCCCGCACTGGCCCAGCTGACGCCCCACAGCCATTTCAGCGCCATCCAGCTGGCCTTCACCCTGATCCTGGGCCTGGAGGTCATGAGCCTGATCTTCATCATCTCCACATCCTTTTCACGGTCCGTGGGCAAGCAGTTCGAGATCCTGGCGCTGATCCTGCTGCGCAATGCCTTCAAGGAGCTGGCGCACCTGCCCGAGCCGGTGAGCATCGCCGGCAACCTCGATCCCGTCATCCATATCGCGGTTACGGCGCTGGGGGCCCTGGGTATCTTCGTGGCCCTGGGCATCTACGGGAAGCTGGCCTCCAGCTATGCCTACATCCAGAGCCCGGAGATGCGCATGCGTTTCGTCATCAGCAAAAAGCTGCTTTCGCTGACGCTGTTCGTCATCTTTTTGGGCATCGGCATCCGGGATGCCTGGATCCACATCCACACCGGCGAGGACATGCGCTTTTTCGAGACCATCTATACGGTGCTGATCTTCGCCGACATCGCGCTGGTCCTCATCTCGCAGCGCTACATGCCGTCCTTCCATGCGGTGTTCCGCAACTCCGGCTTCGTCATCGGCACGCTGATGATGCGTCTGGCCCTTTCGGCCACCCCGCCGTGGGACACGGCCGCCAGCCTGTTCGCGGCCGCCTACGTGCTGGCCCTGACCTGGGCCACCAGATACTTCCGGCCCGCGGCCCTGCGCGGCCCCCAGCTGCCTGCCTCGTCCCGCGAGACGGAGCACCTGCCCCTGTCCTACGGCAAGGTGCCGGAGCCCGCGGAACCGCGTGAGGGCGTGCTCTACGGCAAGCCGCATCTGGAAGCCTGGCGGCAGCGCCGCAAGACCCGGGAGGCGGCCCTGCCCGTGGCGCGGGAGGAATGCGTGTTCGGCGCTGCGGAGCGCCGCGCCCGGCGCACGATGCCCCGTCCTCCGGCCGGAAAGAAGAAGGCCGCCAGCTGACGGACCGGCCGGGAGGGATGGGCGCCGGACAGCGAGCGCTTCTCCGGCTCCGGTGCCGTCCTGTCGTGATGCATGAAAAAAGGCCATCCTGCGGGGTGGCCTTTTTACGTCCGTACAAAAGCGGTTTATTCGTCGCCCACCTTGAGGGCGGCCAGGAAGGCTTCCTGCGGCAGCTCCACGTTGCCCATGCGCTTCATGCGCTTTTTGCCTTCCTTCTGCTTTTCCAGCAGCTTGCGCTTACGGGTGATGTCACCGCCGTAGCACTTGGCGGTCACGTCCTTGCGGAAGGCGGACACAGTCTCGCGGGCGATGATCTTCTGGCCGATGGCCGCCTGGATGGCCACCTGGAAGAGCTGGCGCGGGATGGTGCGCTTGAGCTTGAGGGCCAGCGAACGGCCGTAGGTGTAGGCGCGGTCGCGGTGCACGATGACGGCCAGGGCGTCCACGGGCTCGCTGTTGAGCAGGATGTCCAGACGCACCAGGTCGGACTCGCGGTAGTCGATGGGCTGGTAGTCCATGCTGGCGTAGCCGCGCGTGCAGGACTTGAGTCGGTCGAAGAAGTCATAGACGATCTCGGCGAAGGGCAGCTCGTAGGTCACCACCACGCGGTTGGCGGCCAGGTAGTGCAGGTTCTTCTGGGTGCCGCGCTTGTCCTCGCAGAGCTTCATGACGTTGCCCACGTATTCGTTGGGCACGTGGATGTCCATGCTCACATAGGGCTCGTAAAGGGCCTTGATCTTGGTGGAGTCGGGCAGATGGGCCGGGTTGTCGATCTCCAGCGTCTTGCCGTCGGTGGTGTCCACCCGGTAGATGACCGAGGGCGCCGTGGCGATGAGGTCCACCTCGAATTCGCGTTCCAGGCGTTCCTGGATGATCTCCATATGCAGCAGGCCCAGGAAGCCGCAGCGGAAGCCGAAGCCCAGGGCCTGGGAGGTCTCAGGCTCGAAGCTGAAGGCGGCGTCGTTGAGCTGGAGCTTTTCCAGCGCGGCCTTGAGGTTCTCGTAATCGTCGGATTCCGAGGGATAGAGGCCGCAGAACACCATGGGCTTCACTTCCTTGAAGCCGGGCACGGGCTCGGTGGCCGGATTGGCCGCCAGGGTGATGGTATCGCCCACGCGGGCATCGCCCAGGGACTTGATGCTGCCGCAAAGGAAGCCCACCTCACCGGCGTGCAGTTCCTTCACGTCCGTAGCCTCAGGCGAGAACACGCCCAGGCGCAGCACTTCATATTCCTTGCCGGTGCTCATGAGGCGCACCATGTCGCCCAGTTTCACCCGGCCGTCCACCACGCGGAAGAGCACCACCACGCCCTGGTAGCTGTCGTACCAGGAGTCGAAGATCAGGGCCTTGAGGGGGGCGTCCAGATCGCCGCCCGGCGCGGGCAGACGGTTGACGATGGCTTCCAGCACGGCGTCCACGCCCAGACCGGTCTTGGCGGACACGGGCAGGGCGTCGGTGCAGTCCAGGCCGATGGCTTCCTCGATCTCTTCCTTGACGCGGTCCACCTCGGCGCTGGGCAGGTCGATCTTGTTCAGCACGGGCACGATCTCGTGGTCGTGGTCCAGGGCCAGATAGACGTTGGCCAGGGTCTGGGCCTCCACGCCCTGGGTGGCGTCCACCACCAGCAGCGCGCCTTCGCAGGCGGCCAGGGAGCGCGACACTTCGTAGTTGAAGTCCACGTGTCCGGGCGTGTCGATGAGGTTCAGCTCATATTCCTCTCCGTTGGCAGCCACATAGGGGATGCGCACGGTCTGCGCCTTGATGGTGATGCCGCGCTCGCGTTCCAGATCCATCTTGTCCAGGTACTGCTGGCGGGCCTCGCGCTGGCTGACGACCTTGGTCAGCTCAAGGATGCGGTCGGCAAGGGTGGACTTGCCGTGGTCGATATGGGCGATGATGCAGAAATTGCGAATATGATCCAGACTGGGCATGGTATATCCTGCATTGGGTTACGAAGATTGAAAAGTATCTTAATAAGCCAAAACAGGGCCAAAGTCCATGCTGCCCGCCCGTGCCCGCCCGGAGGGAGGGGAAAAGGAGCCTGTCCGGGAAACGGAGTTGTGCGGAACCGTTCCCGGACAGGCCGGTCTCATGCCGGCGGGGTCACCGCCTGCATGCGATACCGCGGATCTCGACCTCTGCTCCCGGGCAGAGCCCCCGGACCTCGACGAACAGTCGTGCCGGCTTGTAGGCGGGGAAGTAGGTGGAGTAGATGGCGTTGAAGTCCTCAAAGTTGCGCATGTCCGTCACGAAGACATCGACCTGGGCCATGTTGTCGAGCGTCATGCCGGCCGCGGCAAGCACGGCTTTCAGGTTTTCGAGAGCCTGGATGGTCTGGGCTTTGAAGCCGGTGACGAGCTGCCCGCTGGCGGGGTCCTGGCCGATCTGGCCGCTCAGATAGACGGTGCTGCCGGTATCCACGGCCTGCGAATAGGGACCGATGGCCGCCGGGGCCCCTGTGCTCTGGATCATGTCCATATGGTTACTCCTCGATATGACGGGCAAGGGTGCGCGGCCAGATGTCCAGCGCATTGTCCAGGTCTTCCGCATGCCAGATGGCCTCCCGCATGCGGGCGCATTCCTGCTCACCGAAGACGGGGGCGGTCAGGCGGGTGAACTTGTCCAGCAGCTCTTCATCGGAGGGGCTGTCGGCGGGTTCCCACTGGGGCTCCAGTTCCCCGGACCGCAGCTCCCTGCCGTCCGTGGTGGTGATGCAGACTTCGGAGAACGTCCGGGCCGGGAAGCGCTCTTCGAAGCGCTCTTCCACCACCACTTCGATCATGTCGGCAAGCTCCAGGACATCCTTGTCGAAGATGCGCGGCGGCAGGACCTGGGCCCCGCTGATCTGGCCGTCCAGCAGGGCGACAGCGATGGGATAGGTGATGTTGTACTGGGCCGCGTCCGTATGCGTGGGGTGTTCGCGGCTGAGCGAGGCCGCCTTGGAGAAGGTGTGGATGACAAGACGGCGGATGTCGCTGACGGCAAGGTGGTTTTCCCTGACGATCTTGAGGGCGCCTGCGATGGAGGCCTGGGCCCAGCGGCAGCAGCAGTAGGGCTTGAAGTACAGGTCCGCCATGCGCCAGCGGCTTCCCAGTTCTTCGGCCAGCGCGGCGTCGAAATCCAGCAGGGGGGAGGTGAACCCGGCCTGTGCCAGCAGGATGGACATCATGGCCGTATGGGCCCCCCAGCCGACGCCGTCCTTGGCCATGCAGGGGGTGGCCACACCGCGGGCGATGAAGCCTACCGGGCCGTGGTAATCGGCGCAGTTCAGCGCCTGGAGCAGGACGTCTTCCTTCAGGCCGAGGATGCGGCCGGCGGCGGCCACGGCGCCGATGGCGCCCCAGAGGCCGGAAGTGTAGACGCGGGCATGATCCCGGTTCCAGTACATGCCGGAGCGCATCCCCACCTCGTAGCCGACGGCCACTGCAGCCAGCATATCCGTGCCCGAGGGAGGCGTTTCCGCCATCTCGGCGGCAGCCAGCATCACCGGCGTCAGGGCCGCACCGGGGCGTCCCTGGGCGGGCCGGTAGCCGTGCTCCACATCAAGGGCATTGGAGGCGAAACCGTTGGCCATGCTGGCCCCCAGGGGGGAGACCTTCCTGCCGCTGGCGATCAGGGTGCATTCCCCGCCCTGGAAAAAACGTTCGGCCGTGCGGGCGGTCAGGCGGGCCAGCGGCGTGACCGCACCGGCGGACAGGGCGCCCATGCTGTCCAGCAGGCAGCGCTTTGCCTGATGGCGGATCGGTTCGGGAAGATCGGCATAGCTCTGCCTGAGGATGAAATCCGTAAGGAGGTTAGCGGGAGACGGCATCATTTTGCTCCTTGGAAGAAAGACCTTGGGTCGGTATCCGCTTCTGCCATCCCGTGATGGCGGAAAGGAAAAGGACGAGCAGCAGGGCCCAGGCGTAGGGCATGAGGAGCGCGGAGGTGATGGGCGGGCTGACAAGGCCGTATTCGGCGGCGGCGTGGCTGACCGTATTGAACCAGAGCGCACAGACGATATGCCAGGGCAGCATATAGAAGATCGTACAGGCCGAGCAGCACAGCAGGTCGGCGGCGCGTTCGGGAGCTATGCCGAAGCGCTGGGAGAGGGGCTTGACGAAGGTCGTACCCAGCAGGACTTCCGCAGGGACGTTGGCGGAAATGGGGATGGTGATCAGCACCGTGGAGGCGATGATCGTGATCTCGGCCTGACGGGCCGTCTTGATGAAGGTCTTCTGCACCCAGTTGACGATATCTTCCATGATGCCGCTTTCCATGACGAGCTGGATCACGCCAAGGATGAAGAGGATGAAGATGATGACCCCCGTGACGCCGCTCACGCCGTTCTCGAGCAGGCCGCTGCTCATGCCGCCGGTGGTGACGGGATGGAGCAGATCCGACAGGCTGAGGCGGCCTATGGCAAGGCCGATGACGATGGCCGCGGCAATGCCCCAGGTGAGGGATTCGATGATATGGCGCCCAAGGAGCGAGGCCACGATGACGATCCCGAAGGCAAGCAGGAGCAGCAGGCAGGTGGGCGACATGGAGGCCGCGAACTGGGGCGGCGTGGAGACCGTGCCGCCACCGCCGAAGCAGGCAAAGACGATGGCGGAGATGGCGGCAGCCGTGAAGACCAGGGGCGCGCGGGTCCGGGTTATCTTCTGGATGTCAGCGTCCTGGGTGAAGGCGACGGTGATGTTGGAAGAGGAGATGGGGGAATAGCTGTCCCCCAGGGCGCCGCCGGAGAGGATGGCCACGGCCAGGAAGGCGGGGTCCGCCCCAAGGAAGACACCGGCCGGGAACATGACGGGCGTCAGCGCCAGGATGGTGCCGTTGGCGGTGCCGGTACCCAGTGAGAACAGCATGGCCGCCAGGAAGGTGATGACGGTGAACACACTGCCCTGGGCCCCTACGTTGAGCCCGAACCAGAGCAGCCCCTCGATGATGCCGCCGGCCTGCATGATCTGGCCGAAGACACTGGCAAAGATCCAGGAGGCACACAGCACGCCGACGCTCTTGTTGTTGAACCCGCGCAGGACGGTCGCGCAGTATTCCTTGGGCGTCTTGGAGAGGAAAAGGCCGATGCAGATGGCGGCAAAGCCGATGCTCCAGAAGTTCTTTGGCGTGGCCGGCCCGTGCAGGGACAACCATAAGAGGCCGCAGATAAGCAGGAGCAGGGGGATGGCTGCCCCCCACTTTCCCCCCCACATCTTGAGGGCAGCGTTGTATTCGCTCTCGGGGCGGTTCGGGACTGACATGAAGTACCTCCAGTAAATGTTTACGTGGAGCAGTCCTCCACGTGTTATGAAGGCAATTCCGGATCTTGCGGGCCGTTGGCCGGGCCCTGGCGGCACGCCTTGCGATAGCTGTAGAGCGTATATTTGGAGATGCCCATGATGGAGGCGATATGTTCGACCATGCCCTTGAAGCGG
This sequence comes from Desulfovibrio sp. SGI.102, assembly GCF_050314315.1. Classification (NCBI taxonomy): domain Bacteria; kingdom Pseudomonadati; phylum Thermodesulfobacteriota; class Desulfovibrionia; order Desulfovibrionales; family Desulfovibrionaceae; genus Desulfovibrio; species Desulfovibrio sp. SGI.102. The sequence continues at coordinate 27,692 of NZ_JBNPNC010000017.1, forward strand.
AAGGCTCCGTGCTGGTCGAACTGGGCTATCAGGGCGATGCGTTCTTCCCTGTCCAGCTCTGTGGGGAGCTTGCCGAATTGCTGCAGTACCTTGCGGACGATGGCTTCCATGGTCTCTTCCGAGGTGGCGGCAAAGGTCTCCTGGGTACCGTCATTGCGGCTGTCTCCGGCGGGGGCCGTGCGTATCTGGTCTTCCAGGGCGGCGATGGCGGCCATCTGGCGGGAGATGTTCTGGTTGATGCACATGGCGAAGACAGGCACGCCCTTGTCGTCCTTGATGTAGACCAGTGATCCGCGCAGGGGTTCGCCATGGCGGCCCTGGGCGCGGTAGGGGCGCACGTCCGGCGCATCGGCGCCATAGCGGCTCAGGTGGTTGATGAGGAAATCGGTTGCCGGAGCTCCGGGGGCTCTTTTGGTCACTTCGCCGGCGATATGGACCAGGGAGGATTCGAGACGGCTGAGGTCGTGGATGGCGATCTCGTAGTCACGCCCCCAAAAAGCGACCAGCCCGTCGGCGATCCTGCACAAATTTTCCAGAAGAGTTTTCTTGTCCATGTGGAACTCCATGAGGTGAATATACGGGGTGGCTCTCGATTTGTAAACTATTTTTTGTACAACAAAAAATTTTTTGTATAAAAATTTTCGGGTATGAAAAAGCCGCATTGCGGTTTCCCGCAATGCGGCTTGTTTTAATCAGGAGACTGATTGCCGCTAGCGCAACTGGGCCACATGCAGGCGCTCGACGGCGCGCTGCAGAGCGGCTTCCGCTCTGGCATGGTCCACATCATCGGCCTGGCTGGCCATGCGCTTTTCGGCGCGCTCCTTGGCGGCCTGGGCGCGGGCGGTGTCGATGTCTTCGGCCAGTTCGGCCGATTCCGCCAGCACGGTCAGGACCTTGTTGTTCACATCGGCAAAGCCGCCGGAGATGAACACGTTGTGCTGCTTGCCGCCTTCAGTATAGCGCAGATTGCCAATCTTGAGGGCAGAGAGCAGGGAGACGTGATGCGGCAGCACGCCAAACTCACCCATGACGCCGGGGCACACGGCCATATCCACCTGAGCGCTGACAACGGTCTTGTCAGGTGTCACCACTTCCAGTTGCAGCATGCTCATGGGCGCTCCTTACTTAGCTTCCTGCTGGATGCGGGCTTCGTACTTGGCCACGGCCTGGTCGATGCTGCCCAGCATGTAGAAGTCGGATTCGGCAAGGTGGTCGTACTGGCCTTCCAGGATGCCCTTGAAGCCCTTGATGGTGTCTTCCAGCTTCACATACTGGCCGGGGGTACCGGTGAAGGTTTCGGCCACGTGGAAGGGCTGGGACAGGAAGCGCTGGATACGACGCGCACGGGCAACGGTGAGCTTGTCTTCGTCAGACAGTTCGTCCATACCCAGAATGGCGATGATATCCTGCAGTTCCTTGTACTTCTGCAGCACCATCTGCACCTGACGGGCCACGCTGTAGTGCTCTTCGCCCACGACGTTGGGGTCGAGGATGCGGGAGGTGGAGTCCAGCGGGTCCACGGCGGGGTAGATACCCAGTTCGGCGATCTGACGGGAAAGCACGAGCGTACCGTCCAGATGCGAGAACGTGGTAGCCGGGGCGGGGTCGGTCAAGTCGTCAGCGGGCACGTAAACGGCCTGCACGGAGGTGATCGAACCCTTGTTGGTGGAGGTGATGCGTTCCTGCAGGGCACCCAGGTCAGTACCCAGGGTGGGCTGGTAACCCACGGCCGAGGGCATGCGGCCCAGCAGAGCGGACACTTCCGAACCGGCCTGCGTGAAGCGGAAGATGTTGTCGATGAAGAGCAACACGTCCTGGTTTTCTTCGTCGCGGAAGTATTCGGCGCAGGCAAGGGCGGTCAGGGCCACGCGGGCACGGGCTCCCGGAGGCTCGTTCATCTGGCCGTAAACCAGCGTGGCGCGCTCCAGAACACCGGCTTCTTTCAGTTCGTTATACAGGTCATTGCCTTCACGGGTACGTTCACCCACGCCGGCGAACACCGAAGAGCCGCCGTGCTGCTTGGCAATGTTGTTGATCATTTCCATCAGGATAACGGTCTTGCCCACGCCGGCGCCGCCGAACAGACCCATCTTGCCGCCCTTGGGGAAGGGCACGAGCAGGTCCACGACCTTGATGCCGGTTTCAAGCAGTTCCACCTTGGTGTTCTGCTCGGTGAACTCGGGGGCGGGACGGTGGATGGGGTAGTACTTCTCAGCGTTGACCGGACCCATTTCGTCCACGGGACGGCCGATAACGTTGAGGATACGTCCCACAGCCGCCTTGCCCACGGGCACCATGATGGGGTTGCCCGTATCCACAACTTCCATGCCGCGCACCAGACCTTCGGTGGCGTCCATGGCGATGGTACGCACCACGTTGTCACCGAGGTGCTGGGCCACTTCACAGACGAGGTCAGGCGCGTCGCTGTTGTTGGGGTTTTTGATTTCCAGGGCGGTCAGGATATCAGGCAGGTGTCCGTCGCTGAACTCAACGTCCACGACGGCGCCGATAACCTGGACGATTTTACCAATGTTTTTGCTCATGCTTGGCTCCTGTTACCCGTTCAGCGCTTCTGCGCCGCCGACGATGTCGATGAGTTCGCTGGTGATGGAAGCCTGCCGTGTCTTGTTGTAGAGCAGGGTCAACGTATTGATCATCTCGTTACAGTTACGCGTCGCGTTGTCCATAGCGGCCATGCGCGCAGCGTGTTCACTGGCAGACGTATCCAGCATTCCCCGGTAGACCTGAACCTTGATGTAGCGGGGGAGCAGCTCGGCCAGAAGGGCTTCTTCCTGCGGTTCGTAAACGTACTCGCAGTGGGCTTCTTCCTGACCTTCTTCCGCTTCCGCCTCAGGGGCAGCCAGGGGCAGCAGGCTCAGTGTGCGCGGGGGCTGATGCCCCATGGACACAAACTCGCCGTACACCATCCAGACTTCATCAAAAGCAAAGGTTTCGTAGCCGTGAATGACTTCCTGCGCGATGGAGCTGGCCAGCGAAAAGTCCAGGCTGCCCATACGGTCACCGTAAGCGACCGAGATGTCGTAGCCGGCCTTGCGCACAGCGTCGCGTCCTTTGCGGCCCATGCAGGCGAAGGTGACCTTCATACCGGCATTGGTTTTTTCAGCAGCGAGCTTCAGGGCCGTGGTGATGATGTTGCCGTTGAAGCTGCCGCACAGACCACGATCGGACGTGACCAGCACGATGGCGCAGTTTTTCTTTTCCTCATGCTCGGCCAGCAGCGGATGGGCAGTGCCCTCCACCTTGCGGGCAAGCTCGGCCAGGACCTGGCGATACTTGCCGGCATACGGCCGGAAGCGTTCGATGCGGGCCTGCGCGCCGCGCAGTTTCGCCGAGGCCACCATGTTCATGGCCTTGGTGATCTGCTTGGTCTTGCCGACCCCCACGATTTTCATTTTTACGTCTTTGAGTGAAGGCATATGGGTATCCCCCGGCGTTAAGCCTGGTAGCCCTGCTTAAAGGCGGTAATCGCCTCGTTCAGCGCCTTTTCCACAGCTTCATCAATGACTTTCTTATCCTTGATGGCGTCCAGCACGTCCTTGCGGGTATCGCGCATGAAGGCCAGCATTTCACTTTCAAAGCGACGGATCTGATCCACCGGCACGTCGTCCATGTAGCCGCGGGTAGCGGCGTAGATGGAAGCCACCTGTTCCTGGGCGGGCATGGGCTGGTACTGGGGCTGCTTCAGCAGTTCCACCAGACGGGCGCCGCGTTCCAGTTTGGCCTTGGTGGCCTTGTCCAGGTCGGAACCGAACTGGGCGAAAGCGGCCAGTTCGCGGTACTGGGCCAGGTCCAGACGCATGGTACCGGCAACCTGCTTCATGGCCTTGATCTGAGCGGCGCCACCCACGCGGGACACGGACAGACCCACGTTAATGGCCGGACGCACACCGGCGTTGAACAGGTTGGGTTCCAGGTACACCTGACCGTCGGTGATGGAGATCACGTTGGTCGGGATGTAGGCGGACACGTCACCGGCCTGCGTTTCGATGATGGGCAGGGCGGTCAGGGAGCCGGCACCGAGCTTGTCGCTCACCTTGGCAGCGCGTTCCAGCAGGCGGGAGTGCAGGTAGAACACGTCGCCGGGGAAAGCTTCACGTCCGGGAGGACGACGGAGCAGCAGGGACATCTGGCGATAACCCACAGCCTGTTTGGAGAGGTCATCGTAGATGATCAGGGCATGCTTGCCGTTGTCGCGGTAGTACTCGGCCATGGTGCAACCGGTGTAAGCCGCGATGTACTGCAAGGGAGCCGGGTCGGAAGCGGTGGCCGAGATGATGGTGGTGTATTCCATGGCACCGTGCTTGCGCAGGGTGTCGGCCACCAGGGCGACAGACGCTTTCTTCTGGCCGATGGCCACGTAGAAGCAGTGAATGTCGGTTTCTTTCTGGGCCAGGATGGCGTCGATGCAGACGGCGGTCTTACCGGTCTGACGGTCGCCAATGATCAGTTCACGCTGGCCGCGGCCGATAGGAGTCATGGCGTCGATGGCCTTCAGACCCGTGGGCATGGGCTCATGCACGCTCTTACGCGCGATGATACCAGGGGCCTTGATTTCCACCGGGCGGACTTCTTCGGCTTCGACCGGGCCGAGGCCGTCGATGGGCTGGCCAAGGGGGTTGAGCACGCGGCCCATAACCTTGTCGCCCACGGGCACGGAGAAGATCTTGCCGGTACGCTTGACAGGATCGCCCTCCTTGATGCCCACATCGGAGCCGAGCAGCGCGACACCCACGTTGTCTTCTTCGAGGTTGAGCACCATACCCATGACGCCGCCGGGGAATTCCAGCAGTTCCATGGCCATGGCATTCTGAACCCCGTAGACGCGGGCGATACCGTCACCGACATACAACACGGTGCCGGTTTCGCTCATTTCTACGCGCTGCTCGTAGTTTTTGATTTGATCTTCAATGATCTTGCTTATCTCTTCAGCTTTGATCTGCATGTGCTATTCACCCCTCTTGAATGTCTCCCGAAGGATCGCCAACTGCGCGCGCAGACTTGCGTCCAGCACTCGATCACCAACCTTGAGCACCACGCCCCCAAGGATGGAAGCATCCACATCAAAGGCAAGCTCAATGCTCGCCCCCGCCTTCTTTTCAAGCTCGGCCTTGAGTTCGGCCCGCTTGTTATCCGTAAGCTCCACGGCGGTAGTGAGCGTACCACGGATAATTCCTTTGGCGTCGTCAAGCAACTTGCCATACCAGCCGACAATCTCGCCGAGATAAGCCAGACGCTCTTTGTCGGCCAACAGCAGGCAGAAGTTGCTGACGGTTTTGTCCGCCTTGATTTTCTTAAGCAGCTTGCCCATCACAGCCTTTTTTTCATCGATGCTGATGACCGGGCTTTTCAGCGCGGCGTCCAGCTTCGGCGAGGCGGCAAGCATGTCTCCCAGCGCGGCGAGATCGCTCCCGTAACGCGAGAGGGCCTCATCCCCTTGTTGTTTGCCCAGCGCAAATATGGCGCCGGCATATCTGCGAGCAACTATCGCGTCCGTCAATGGAGCACCACCTTGTTGAGGGAGTTGGTAATGAGCTTTTCATGCTCGGCGGCGGTCAGCTTTTCAGCCAGGACCTTTTCCGCTGCGTCCACAATCTCATCGGCAATGGCGGCGCGCACTTCGGCCAGCATGGCGCGGCCTTCGTTCTCGGCAGTGCGACGAGCCTGTTGCACAATCTGTTCGGCCTGACGCTTGGCTTCTTCGACGACGGCCTGCTTCACGATTTCGGCCTGAGCGAGGCTTTCATCGAGGATGGCCTTGCGTTCGGACTCAAGGTTGCTGATGCGCTTTTCCACTTCATCCAGGCGCTTCTGGGCTTCAGCGCGGCGGGCTTCCAGATCCTGGAGGTCCTGGCTGATGCGGGCGCGGCGGCCGGAGAAGAACTTGCGGGCCAGACCGCCCACGAAGTACCACAGGATACCGGCGAAGATGATGAAGTTGAGCACACGCCAGCCAAAGTCGCCCCAGCGCGGCGCGTCATGCCCTTCAGAGGCCTGCGCCCCCACGGCGAAAAGCAGCGTAAGCGCAAGGACAGGCACCATAACTCGCGTCAAGCCCAGCCCAGCGTGTTTCCATTTGCTCAAAGCCCACCCCCTTGATTGGGTTTCTCTTGATTCTTTACCCTCGCGGTCCGAAGACCGCCCGAAAAACCACCGAGCTCGCGCGTGGCACAGTGGCAGAAACGGCGTACTAGCCACGCAGCACACGCTCGGCCAGCTGGCCGGAGAGCGTGGCGACCTGACCGCGCAGTTCCTTCAGGGAAGCATCGGCTTCGGCCTGCAGGTTGCGACGGGTCTCGGCAATGATTTCCTGGGCGCGCTTCTGGGCTTCAGCCACCAGGCTGGCCTGTTCGGCGGCGCCGGCTTCGCGGGCCTTTTCGCGGTTCTGGCCTGCATCCTGACGGGCGCGGGTCAGCTGGTTGTCATAGTCGGAAAGGCGCTGTTCGGCCTGGTATTCGTAGGATTCGGATTCGCCGGACATATCGTCCATGACGGCTTTGCGTTTGCGGATGATTTCGCGGATGGGGCGAATCAGAAGGAGGTTCAGCACGTACAGTGCAATGAAGAAGTTCACCAACTGGAAAACCAAGGTGATATTAAGGTCCAACATTACCGTATCCTCCCTCTGGACGGTGTGATGTTCAAAGCTTTTATAAAATACCCTCAACAAGGGGTTATGTCAAAGGGTATTGGTGACAAAATTCGCAAAGTCTTCGCATCTGCACAAACAATTTTATGATATTTTTCATATGTTTTCGTAAAAATCAAGTAATTTTAAGCCATTATCTCAACAAATAAAAAGCGGGATCTCTTGGGAAAAATGCGCGGCCGCAAGGGCGAAAGAAGGCAGAGCGCGGCAGGAGCCGTCAATTTTTGGACAGCGGCTCACGCTTCGCGGACTATCCGGGACCTCTCAGACCAGCAGCCACTGCTCCGCATCATAGCCGGCGGCAGCCAGCCAGCGGGCGGCATCCTCGTCGGCGCCGTGGGCGGTGAGGGCGTTGAGCAGGAAACAGCGTCCCGGCCCGGGCAGTCCGTCCCGGCCGATGACCGGCACGCCGTGCACCTTCTGCCCGATCTTTTTGGGATCGATGTCCACGAAAGCGGCCACCTGCACGCCTTTTTCCCACAGGGGGGCCAGACGGCGGCGCGCCACCTTGCCCGCGCCCAGCAGGTAGACCCGCGGATGCCAGGGGTTGTGGCGTTCCAGCCAGCGGGCCAGCCAGAGGGCGCGCAACTGGTTGTTGGCGGCCTCGCAATAGCGGCTGTCGCTGCGGGTAGCCCGGCGCGGCGGATCGTTCCAGACCAGCAGCTCCTGCGGCAGCTTGGCCATGCGCACTCCGGCGTGCAGCCAGCGCAGCCACAACTCCCAGTCCTCGGCAAAAAAACCGTCGGCATAGCCGCCGTGCAGCCGGGGCAGCTCGCGCCGGAACATGACCGAAGGATGGCTGACGGGCGTATCGCGAAAACGGTTGCGGCTGATGGCCTCATGATCCAGCAGGCCGTTCTGCCAGTCCACGAAATGGGCAAAGCCGCGCGCGGTCTCGCGGTCGCCGCCAAAATGTACCCGCGTGGCCAGCAGGCCCGTTTCGGGATGTTCCGCCATCCAGGCGGCCTGCAGGGCCAGGCGTTGCGGGTGGCAGACATCATCGGCGTCCATGCGGGCGATGAGCGCGCCCCGGGCGGACTCCAGACCGGCGTTGAGCGCGCCGGGCAGGCCCTCATGCGGACGATGCAGGACGCGCAGGCAGGGATATTCCGCCGCCAGGGCATCCAGCAGGGCCGCCGTGCCGTCGGTGGAACCGTCATCGACGGCCAGCACCTCGAAGCCCGGTACGGGGGCGTCCGGCGCGGCTTCCTGCCGGGCCAGGGAACGGATGGCCACGCGCAGGGGCTCTTCCCCCTCTGCGGTCAGGGGCAGGGAAGCGCCGTTCCAGACCGGCAGCAGGACGGTCACCAGCGGGCTAGCAGACATGTCTCCTCCCAAAAAACGCACGGGGAGCGCATCAGGCCGCTATGGGCGTGACGCGCTCCCCGTGATGATCAACGACGCAGCAGGGTCCGCACTGCCAGGCACAGTTCCGTGATGCTCTGGCGGGCGTCCAGTTCGTGGTGGGCGGCGTCCCGGTACAGGGGCAGGCGGGCTTCCAGCACCTCGCGCACTTCATCGTCCAGGCTCTTGCCGGTGAGGCTGGGGCGCTGGGCCTCCAGCGGATTGCGCCGCAGGCGGGCGGCCAGCACCTCCACGGGGGCGGACAAAAAAAAGACCCGGCCATGCTCGCGCATGTAGCGCCGGTTGGCCTCCGCCAGCACCATGCCGCCGCCGGTGGCCACCACGCCACGGCCCGCCAGCTCCTCACTGGCCAGGCGCAGGGATTCGCTCTCGCGGCTGCGGAAGCCCTCCCAGCCCCAGCGCTCCACCATGGTCGCCACGTCCATGCCCAGACGCTCGCAGAGGTGGTGGTCCGTATCGCAGTAAGGCACGTCCAGCACTTCGGACAGGGCCTTGCCCAGCGTGGTCTTGCCGCAGGCCCGCGGGCCCACAAGGTAGATCAGGGACATGGTGCCTCCCTAGAGGATGCGGTTGCCGTCGGCCGTGATGAGCACCGTGTATTCCCAGCGGATGCCGCCCCATTGCGGATAGTAGAGGCCGGGCTCCACCGTGACCACCATGCCTTCCTGCAGGACCTTGTCGCCACGACGGCCCAGGCTGGGGGCCTCGTGCGTCTCCAGCCCCACGCCGTGGCCCAGGCCATGGGTGAACCAGGCCTCCACGCTCGCCTTCTCGAACACGCCCCGCGCCAGCGTATAGGCCTCGTGCAGGGGCAGGCCCGGCCGCATCTTGTCCAGGGCGGCCTGCTGAGCGTCACGCACCAGCTTCATGGTCTCGCGGAACTCCTTGTGCGGCGCGTCGCCCACCCAGAAGGTGCGCGTCTGGTCGGAGCAATAGCCGTCCACGCGGCAGCCCACGTCCACCAGCACCAGGCCGTTGTCCGGCAGCTTTTTCTCGCCGGGGATGGCGTGGGGCAGGGCCGCATTCTGGTCCACGGCCACGATGGACGGGAAGGCCAGTTCCGAAGCGCCGTTGTCGCGGAAATATTTTTCGATGGCCCAGGCCAGCTCGGCTTCGCTGCGGCCCGGTTGCAGCTGGCTTTCCTCCAGCCAGCGCAGCATGGCGTGGTTGAGAGCGAAGGAACGCTCCAGGGCTTTGATCTCGTCCGCATCCTTGATGACGCGCAGCTCTTCCACCAGGCCGTCGGCGGCCTGCAGATGCGCGCCGCGTCCCACGGCACGGCCCAGCGAGCGGGCGAAATTGAGGCTCACGATCTCCGCCTCCAGGCCCAGGCGGCTGCCGCAACGCCGCATGAGCTGGCCGATCTCCGTGGCCGCGTCCGGGCCGTAGATGAGGATGCGGTCCTCGTCCCAGAGACGGGCCGCCGCATCCTTGTAGCGGGCGTCCGTGCAGAGCCAGTCCCGCCCGTCCGCGCAGATGACCAGGCGTCCCGCGCTCTCGTTGAGCTGCACGTCATGCAGCTCGAAGCCGGAAAGATAAAAACGGTTGGCAGCGTGGCTCACCAGCAGGGCATCCAGACCGCGGGCGCGCATCAGTTGGCGCAGGCGGTCGCGTCGGGCAGCATAGGGCGTGTTCATGCGAGGTTCCTTTGCAGGGAAGGCAGAGAGGGATGGGCGGGGGGAAGGGGGACCTTTTGGGAAAAAGGTCCCCCTTCCCCCCGGACCCCCCAACCCTTCCAAAAACTTTTATTCAGGCCGGTATGGCAGGTCCCCGTCTGGCGGACACAGGGCATGGCATCGTGCGCTGCCGTCGGGCGAGGCTTTGGGGACAAGGTGGCATCTTAGCCGCCGTCCGGCTCGGACGCAATGGCCGGGTTTGCGGAAGGAAATACGGCAGGGATGCCGGGGCCGCTCTTCCTGCCGGAAGGTCATATGGAGGCACAGGCGGCTCCACTCTGGCCCTGGCTGAGTATTTGGGGAAGGTTATGGATCAGCCTCCCGGCCTCTTTTCCATGAACTTCCCCCTAAAAAATAAGAAAGCCTGTGTCCCCGGAGGGACACAGGCCGTGAAAGCGCGTTTGGGGAAGGATGGGGGAGTTTGAGGGGGAAGGGAACTGCCTTTGTGCGCTAGCCAAAGGGGTTCCCTTCCCCCCTCAACAAAATCACTCTTACAGAGCCTGACGCGCTACCGCGGCGCGCAGGCGGGCAGGCTGGCCACCAGATCGGCGTCGGCGGGCAGGAAGGGCAGGTCACGGGCCTGGGCGGGCGTGACCCAGCGCAGCTCCTGACGTTCCCGGGCGCAGGGCGTGCCGTCGAAGGCGGTGACGTGGAAGAAGTGCAGCTGCACGTGCAGGTCGCGCTCGGCGTAATCGTGCTCCACGATCTGCCAGAGCCGGCAGGCGCGCACGCTGATGCCCAGCTCCTCACGCAGCTCGCGGCAAAGGGCCTGCTCGGCGGTCTCGCCGGGTTCGAGCTTGCCGCCGGGGAACTCCCAGTAACCGGCCATGGGCTTGCCTTGCGGGCGCAGGGCGGCCAGCAGGTGGTCGTCCTGCCAGATGATGCCGCCGGCCACGACGATGGAGGTCATGCCAGATCCCCCATGCTGTCGATGTCGGCGCGCCTGGCTTCGATGGCGGCGATCTGTTCTTCCAGGGCGGCCATGTCTTCCATAAGGCGCTCGGTCAGGTCGCGCAGCTCGTTGAAGCGCTTGAGCAGCTCGGTGGAGCGGGCGCCGTCGGCGTAGACGGCCGGATCGGCCAGCTGGGTCTCCACATCGGACTGTTCGCTCATGGCCTTTTCCAGCTCGCCTTCCAGCGCGGCGTATTTCTGCTGCAGGGGCTTGAGCTCCTTGTGCAGGGCGTTGCGGCGCTCGGCCTGCTCGCGCTTGAGGCGCTTCTGCTCCTCGCGGGAGAGGTTGGCGCGGGGCGCGTTGTCGGGCTTCTCGGCCTTGTTGGAGGCGTTGAGGCTGGGACTGACGCTGCCGCTTTCCAGCGCGGCACGGCGGGCCGTGTCGTAGCTGGCGAAGTCGGGGTAGACGGTGATGCCTTTCTCGTCCAGGGCCCAGGCCTCGGCACCCACCTGCGAGAGCAGCCAGCGGTCGTGGGCCACCATGAGCAGGGTGCCGTCGAACTTCTGCAGGGCCGTGCCCAGGGCCTCGCGGCTTTCGAGGTCCAGATGGTTGGTGGGTTCGTCCAGCAGCAGGAAGTTGCAGCGCTTGAGGAACAGGCTGGCCAGTACCAGACGGCTCTTTTCACCGCCGGAGAGCTTGCTCACCTGCCGGTCGAAGTATTCCTGCCCCAGCAGGAAGAGGCCCAGCACGCTCATGAGCTCTTCTTCGGTGGTGCGAGGGTCGGACAGGCGCCGGATCTCGCCCAGCACGGTGGTGTCCGGGCGCAGGGTGTCCATCTGGTGCTGGGTGTAGTAGCCCAGGCGCATCTGGGGCGCGGTGACCACGTTGCCGCCACAGCGTTCCAGGGTCCCGGCCAGCAGCTTGAGCAGGGTGGACTTGCCGCAGCCGTTGTGCCCCACCAGCGCCACGCGCTGGCCGTTGTACAGGGTGAAGGTCAGCGGCGGCCACATCTGCTTGCCGTCCGGGAAGTGGAAGGCCAGATCGGCGGCGGCAAGGGCCACCTTTTCCATGTGCGGGGCTTCGGGCCAGGTGAAGTTCAGTTCCTTGCGCTTGGGCTCGGGACGGTAATCTTCCAGCTCTTTTTCCAGCTTTTTGGCCATCTTCTGGCGTGAACCGGCTTGGCGGGCCTTGGTGGCCTTGGCGCGGAAGCGTTCCACAAAGGCCATCTTGCGGGCCAGTTCGTCCTGCAGGGCCTTGGCCTCGCGTTCGCGCTGGGCGTTGTATTCTTCCTGAAGGGAGAGGAACTGGGTGTAGGTGGCCTTGCGGAAGACCGGGCGGGACAGGCCCAGATATAGCACGTGCGTGCCCACGCGGTCCATGAACACGCGGTCGTGGGCCACGAAGACCAGAGCGCCCTTGAAGTCCATGAGGAAGGACTCCAGCCATTCCACGGCTTCCATGTCCAGATGGTTGGTGGGTTCGTCCAGCAGCAGCACGTCGGCCCCGGCGGTGAGCACGCGGGCCAGCTTGGCGCGTTCGCGCCAGCCGCCGGAGAGCTCGCGCAGGGTGCGCAGCCACTTGCTTTCGGCAAAGCCCAGACCGGAGAGCACGGCCTTGGCGCGGTGCTCGGGATTGTAGCCGTGGGTGGCTTCCAGCTCGGCCTGGCGGTGCATGAGCTGGGTCAGGCGCGCCTCGTCCTTTTGCTGGGCGGCCTCTTCCCATTCGGCCCAGAACTCGTTCCAGTCATGGAGCACGTCCAGCACATAGGTCAGCAGGGGCGTGTCCAGGGCCTCTTCGGAAAGCTCCTGTTCCACGAAGCCCAGGCGGCAGCCCCTGGGCAGGATGACACGGCCGCCGTCGGCGGGTTCCACACCGGCCAGCAGGCGGAGGAGGGTGGATTTACCGGTCCCGTTGGGGCCGCAGACGCACAGACGCACGCCGGAATCCACTTCCAGCGAGAAATTGTTGAAGATGTCCCGTCCGCCAAAGGACTTGGACAGTTCCTGGATGGTTATTTTCACAGCAGGCCCTCGCGCCTGTAGCCTTCCACGGCTTCTTGCATGCCCTGGTCGAGCGTGAGGGCGGGGGCATAGCCGAGTTCCTCGCGCAGGCGCGACGCGTCGCAGGTCCAGCCGGACTGGCGGGCTTCGCGGTATTTGTCCAGATTCCAGTTGGGGGCGCGGCCCTTGCGTCCCAGCGCGGCCAGCAGGCTGCCGCCCAGGGTGGACAGCAGCGCGGTCAGGCCCAGGAAGCAGAGGGGCAGGCGCAGGATGCAGGCCTTTTTGCCCATGGCACGGGCCATGGCGCGGTAAAAGTCGGCCATGGCGTAGCAGCCGCCGTCATTGACGTGATAGACGCCGTGCGCTTCGGGGCGGCAGCAGCAGACGATGGCGCGGCCCACGTCGCGACCATGCACGGCCGAGACCGGGAAGCGGCGGAACATGCCGGGCGTGACGGCCACGCCGTAGCGCAGGCCCTGGAACACGGGCAGCAGGCCGCGGTCGCCGGAGCCGTAGATGATGGGCGGCCGCAGGGTGACCATGCGCTCGCCCAGGGCACGGCCCAGGATCTGTTCCACCATGAGCTTGGACCAGCCGTAGGCGGACACGGGCGCGCCGGGCGCGTCGTCGCCCTTGCCGGCGGGCGTGTCGCAGGGGCCGCTGGCGGCCAGACTGGAGACCAGCACCATGCGCTGCGGGGCCTGGCCCTGCGCGTCGAGGCGCTGCCAGGCCGTGGCCAAGGCGCGGGCGGCCTCGCTGTTGGCGCGCAGATAGTCCTGCCAGCCCAGACCGAAGAGCAGGGCGGCCATGTGGATGCAGATGTCCTGGCCGCGCAGGGCTTCTTCCAGCCCGGCGCCGCTGCGCAGGTCGGCGCGGACCACTTCCACCCCGGCGGGCAGATGGTCGCGGCGGGACGTGGCGCGGGTGATACAGGTGACGCGGGCCCCGGCAGCCACCAGCTGGGGCAGCAGGTGACGGCCCACGAAGCCGGTGCCGCCGGTGACGACGATTTTTTTGCCGTCCAGCCAGGGAGCGGGCATGCCCAGGGGAGTATCGGTGCTATGGCTCATGACACGATCTCCTTGCGGTACAGGCGGTAACGTTTGGTGATCCGCCCGGAAAAGTCTTCGATGAGGTCATTGACGGCCATGTTGTCCTCCAGCACCCACGAGCCTTCCACCTGGCAGAACTCGGGGTGGCGGCGGGCCTGTTCCAGCATGTAGTCCAGCAGGAGCAGGGGCAGGCCCAGCAGGCGGAACTCTTCGCGGATGCCGAAGAGGATCATGCGGTACTTGCCGCGCATCTCGCCCCGCGCCTGCCAGTAATGCCACAGGGCGCTCAGGCCCAGCTTGCCGTTGAGGCGCTTGAGCAGGGGATTGAAGTCCGGCAGGGCCACCATGCCCGCGGCGGGCTCGCCGTCATGGAAGAAGAGGACGAAGAAATCGGGGTTGAGCAGGCCCTTGAGCTCCTTCACCAGCACGTCGGCCTCGCCGTCGGAAAGGGGCGCGAAGCCCCAGTTGCCGGCCCACGAGATGCGGTAGAGGTCCAGCATGATGCGGATGTCCTCGGTGAGGGTGGCCTTGGAGGAGACGCGGCAGGTGAAGCGCTCCTGTTCCTTGAGGTGACGGATCTCGTCCTTGAGCCAGTCCTCCACCCGCAGCTTGTCGCGCTCGATGAGGTAGGCGAACAGGTCCTGCTCCTTGCGCATGTGCCAGGATTCCAGCAGGGCGGGATAGTAGGGCGGGTTCCAGGGCATCATGAGCGCGGGGGCCTCGTCGAAGCCGTCCACCAGCATGGCGCAGGTGTAGTTGGTGGACGGATTGAGGGGCCCGCGCATGAAGGCCATGCCCTGGCGGCGCAGCCAGTCATGGGCGGCCTGCAGCAGGGCGTGGGCGGCCTCGCGGTCATCTTGGCATTCGAAGAAGCCGAAGGCCCCGCAGCGTTCGCCGGCATAGGCGTTGTATTTTTCGTCCACGATGGCCGCGATGCGGCCCACGGGGCGGCCGTCGCGCAGGGCCAGGAACAGTTCGCGCCGGGCGGTCTTCCAGAAGGGATGCTCGCCGGGCGAGAGCAGCTCGCGGTCCTGCTTTTTCAGGTTGGGCACCCAGAGGGAATCCGGCGTGTAGATGCTCCAGGGCAGTTCGACGAAGCGGTCCAGGTCTTCCGCAGTGTTGACGGGGATGATGCTCAGTTCTGCCACGCGGGCCTCCATGGAGCAGACTTGCAGGGGCTGCCGTACCCTGTTGCGGTTGGATCTTCGGGGCTGGCCGGGCCGTCCCGGCAGGCGCCGGGGCTCGGGAGCAAGGCCGGGACGGGGCGCAGTGCCCCGGACAAAAAACACCGCGCGGGAGAGCGCCTTACGGTACCCTCCCGCACGGGAAAAGGAGCGGACGTGCGTTAGGCCGTCTTCAGGGAGCCGCGCAGCTCGTCCAGGCTGGTCACATCCAGCTGGCGGCAGACGGCGGGCAGTTCCTTGACGATCTCGAAGGCGCAGTCGGGGCTGATGAAGTTGGCCGTGCCGATCTGGACGGCATGGGCACCCACCAGGATGAACTCCAGCACGTCTTCGGCGGAGCAGATGCCGCCCAGGCCGATGACGGGGATGTCCACTGCCTTGCAGACCTGCCACACGCAGCGCAGGGCCACGGGCTTGATGGCCGGGCCGGACAGGCCGCCGATGACATTGGCCAGGCGGGGCTTGCGCCGGGCCACGTCCACGGCCATGCCCGAAAGGGTGTTGATGCACGAGATCATGTCCGCACCGGCGTCCTGCACGCTGCGGGCCATGAGGGCGATGTCCGTGACATTGGGCGAAAGCTTGATGATGAGCGGCTTGTTGGGGGCCGCGTCACGGGCGGCGCGGGTGACGGCCGCGGCCAGCTTGGGGTCCTGCCCGAAGAGGATGCCGCCGCTCTTGACGTTGGGGCAGGAGACGTTCACTTCCAGCGCGGCCACGCCTTCCTCTTCATTGAGGCGGGCGGCCAGCTCGCCGAATTCGGCGGGGGAGGTGGCGTAAAGGTTGGCGATGACGGGCAGATGCTGCCAGGGCAGGCGGGGGAGCTTTTCCTTGCAGAAGGCTTCCACGCCGTCGTTCTGCAGGCCCACGGCATTGAGCATGCCGGCCGTGGTCTCCACGATGCGCGGGCAGGGGTTGCCGTCGCGGGGCAGCAGGGACAGGCCCTTGACGATGATGCCGCCCAGGCTGGTCAGGTCGCCGTAGGGGGCGAATTCCATGCCGTAACCGAAGGTGCCGGAAGCCGTGAGCACCGGGTTCTTGAGGTGCAGGCTCTGCGTGGGCCCCTTGAGGGTGACGGAAAGATCCATAGAGTGCTGGTTCATGCTGTCCCCCGGCCTAGAGCTCGATCTGGTTGGCCCAGAACACGGGGCCGTGGTTGCAGGTCTGGACAAGGCCGTTGCGCTTGTCGGCCACGGGCCATTCCTCGGTGGTGCGGGTCACGCAGCCAAGGCAGGCGCCCACGCCGCAGGCCATGCGGTTTTCCAGCGAGAGCTGCACGCGGGCGTTGAGCTCACGGGCGAAGCCGTGCACGGTCTTGAGGAAGGGCAGGGGGCCGCAGGCCAGGATCAGGCCCTTCTGCTCGGCGTATTCGCGCATGCGTTCCTGGATGGTGAAGATGAAGTTGTCCAGGTCGCCGGGCACGGTCTCGCGCAGGCTGTCCAGGGGCACATGCTCGTTGATGCTGTCCACGGGGTAGCAGCTCAGCGGCTCGCGATGGCCAAAGAGCATGGTCACGTTCCACGGCTTGGGGTGCTCGCTCACATAGCCCACGAAGGGCACGATGCCCATGCCGCCGGCCAGCAGCAGTGTGGGGGTGTCGGGCTCCATGGCGAAGCCGTTGCCCAGGGGCCCCCAGACGCGCGCGGTGTCGCCGGCCTTGAGTTCGGCCATGCGACGGGTGCCGCGCCCCACGACCTGGAAGAAGCAGATCAGGTGGCGGGAAGTCATGTGGCAGATGCCGAAGGGACGGGCCCAGGGCATCTCAAGACCGAACGACGTGGGCCGCACCATCACGAACTGGCCGGGACGCCATGACGGCCAGTCGGGGCGGGTGAGGCGCAGGGCGAAGAAGCGGCTTTCCTGGCCGGTCTGGCCGAAGGGGACCAGATCCAGCACCGTAAGTAGGCAGGAGCTAGGTTGTGTCATCGCGCAAGTATAGGAGCTTGTGCCGGAGCGGTCAACATTCCGGGCCCGTCAGAAGCGGCCGGAAGGCGTTTTTTTCTGCCTGCGCCGCAAGCCGGGAAAAGCGCAGGCAAAAAGGCTCGGTCATGCCTCGGGGAGAGCCTGCGTCAGGGGGGCTGACGGCGGGCCTCCGGGCCGCGGGATGCTTTGCATATCCGTCCCGGCGGCGGTGCAGGAAGAATGCGGAAAATCGTTTCGATTTCAGCGTGTTGCGCCGCACCATGCCGCACGGTCGGCAAAAAAGGCGCTGCACTGTCGGAGCACTGCAGGATAACTGTGTAATTTTTCACACGAAAATTGTCAGTACAGACGCGCCGTCACATCTTCCCTTTTGCCATGATGCCCGCTATAGTCAGGTTTCTTTTGGGGCCGGGCCAGAATGATGCTGCTGCAGACCCCGTATAGCCTTTGATTTGCCCTGCATGGAGAATTGAGCATGAGCAAGAAGTTGACTGTTGCCGTTGTGGGCGCCACGGGCGCCGTGGGCCGTGAAATGCTGAAAACCCTGCACGATCGCCAGTTCCCGGCCACGGAAGTGCGTGCTTTCGCCTCGGCCCGTTCCGCCGGGACCAAGGTGCCTTTCGGCGATGACGAGCTGGTGGTGCAGGAACTGAAGGAAGATGTCTTCGAAGGTATCGACATCGCCATCTTCTCCGCCGGCGGCAGCACTTCCGAAAAATTCGCTCCCCATGCCGCCCATGCCGGCTGTGTGGTGGTGGACAACTCCTCCCAGTGGCGCATGGACGACCGCTGCCCCCTGGTCGTCCCCGAAGTGAACCCCGAACACCTGGAAGGCCATCAGGGCATCATCGCCAACCCCAACTGCTCCACCATCCAGATGCTGGTGGCCCTCAAGCCCATCCATGACGCCGTGGGCATCAAGCGCATCGTGGTCTCCACCTATCAGGCCGTGTCCGGTACCGGCCAGAAGGGCCTGGAAGAACTGGAACGCCAGACCCGCGACCTGTTCAACATGCGCGAGCCCGAAAACAAGGTCTATCCTTACCGCATCGCCTTCAACGTGCTGCCGCACATCGACGTCTTCCTGGAGAACGACTACACCAAGGAAGAAATGAAGATGGTCAACGAGACCGTGAAGATCTTCAACGATCCCACGGTCAAGGTGACCGCCACCTGCGTGCGCGTGCCCGTGTTCTACTGCCATGCCGAGTCCGTGAACATCGAGACCCACAAGAAGATGACCGCCAAGGAATGCCGCATCCTGCTCTCGCAGGCCCCCGGCGTGCGCGTCTTCGACAACCCGCGCGAAAAGATGTACCCCATGCCCGCCTACTGCGTGGGCGACGACGAGACCTATGTGGGCCGCATCCGCGAGGACGAGACCATCGAGAACGGCCTGAACCTCTGGATCGTGGCCGACAACGTGCGCAAGGGCGCGGCCCTCAATGCCGTGCAGATCGCCGAGGAACTGCTCAAGCGCGATCTGGTGCGCGTGCCCGACAAGAACGTTTTCATGTCCTAGTCCGCAGCGACAGGATACGGACAGCAGAGGGGGAGGGGCCCGTTCCCGCCGTGGCGGGGCAGGTCCTTCCCCCTGCTTTTTGCCCTGCGGCGCGCAGGCGCGGGCGTGATCCCCGGCAGCGGGGCAAGGTATTCCCCGCCGCTGCCGTTCGTGCTAGAAAAAGACGTTTCACCGGCGACAGCCGCCGGCAGGGGCCCTGCCCCCGATCAGCAACCACAACAGGCCGCTCCCGCGCGGGAGGGCCTTTCGCGGGGATGCCATGAAGATTCTGGATGCCGATGCCTGGATGGCGGCCCTGATGGCCGCGCCCCGGCCCGGGGCCGACAAGATCCTGGCCTTTTACGATGCGCGTGTGGACGCCGTCTGCCGTGACGCGCGCTGTCTGCTCCTGCCCCTGGACGACCACATGTGCCACCGGGGCGATGCCCTGTTCGAGAGCCTGTGCTACCGCGAGGGCCGCATCTTTGCCCTTGAGGAACATCTGGCCCGCCTGCGCGACGGCAGCCGCGCCCTTTCCCTGCTGCCGCCCTGTTCGTGGGACGAACTGCGTGCCCGCATCTTGGACGTGGCCCGCGCTTCGGGCACCGATCATGGCGACATCCGCGTGCTGGTGGGCCGTGGGCCCGGCGGTTTCGGCGTCTCGCCCGAGGAGTGCCCGCAGTCCAGCCTCTACATCGTGGCCCTGCGCAAGGCCCTGCCCACGGAAGCCTTTTACGAGAAGGGCCTCACGGCCTTTGCCAGCGCCATCCCGCCCAAGCAGGAATATCTGGCCCGCATCAAGAGCACCAACTATCTGCCCAATGTCTTCATGGCCGCCGAGGCCCGGCAGCGGGGCATGGACGTGGCCGTGACCTTTGACGAGGACGGCCATCTGGGCGAGGCCGCCATCGCCAATGTGGGCATCGTGGATGCCGAAGGCCGCTTGTGCTGTCCCGAAGGGCGCCGCATCCTGCCCGGCACCTCCATGCTGGCCGCCCGCAAGATCGCGCCGCAGCGCCTGCCCGTGGTGGAGCGCCCCATCCGCCGCGAAGAGATCTTCACGGCCCGCGAGATGCTGCTTTTCACCAGCGCCAGCCTGTGTGTGGGCATCAGCCACTTCGAGGGCCGTCCCATCGGCCAGGGCCCCGACGCCGGCCGTCCCGGCCCCGTGGCCCGCTGGCTGCGTGACGCCCTGCTGGAACACATGCTGGCTACCGGCACGCCGTTTTAGGGGCATATTTGAGAGGGAAGGGGCCCCTTTCCTCAAACTCCCCTCTCCCCTGCGCACGTTATCCGGGAAAGCCCCGCCATGTCAGATGGACATGGTGAAAAGTTCCATACAGGGAAATAGCCATCCCTCATGGAGCATCCCGGTTTTCTTGAATTTGTATGTGCGGG
>NZ_JBNPNC010000018.1:0-45379 GCF_050314315.1 Desulfovibrio sp. SGI.102
CTCTAAGGCAGTGAAAAGTCTTCGCGCCCGGGCGGCCTTCCGGCGCCGTCATAGAAAAAACGCTTGAAAAAAGGCGGCGAACGTTGCATTCTCCGGGCGGTTCAAAGCCGCGTACAGCCGTTGCCTTCCGGGCCCCCGGATGGCAGGGGCTCTTTGGCGTTTTCTTTTTTCCGCTGCATACGTGCTGTGTCCGGCAGGGCACAGGATCCAACCAGGCACACCATTTTCCATCTCCAGGAGTGATACATGGAGTTCAGTTTCTTTTCGATGATCAGCCAGGCCAGTCTCGTGGCCAAGATCGTGCTGTGCATCCTGGTGCTCATGTCCGTGGGCAGCTGGGGCATGATGATCCAGAAAACCCTGGCCCTCAACGCCGCCTACCGCAAGGCCCTGCAGGGCACCGACCTGTTCGAGAAGGCCCCCAGCCTGCGTGAGGCCGTGCTCTCCCTGGGCTCCGACCGTGCGTCCCCGCTCTATTTCGTGGCCCATCAGGGCGTGATGGAGTTCAACCGCTCCAAGGAAGCCGGCAACAGCAGCGAGATCGTGGTGGACAACGTGCGCCGCTCCCTGCGCCAGGGCGTGGCCAGCGAGATGGCCCGTCTGGAGCGCTCCCTCTCCCTGCTGGCCACCGCCGCCAACACGGCCCCCTTCATCGGCCTGTTCGGTACGGTGTGGGGCATCATGCACTCCTTCCACTCCATCGGCATGCTCAAGTCCGCCTCCCTGGCCACGGTGGCCCCCGGCATCTCCGAAGCCCTGGTGGCCACGGCCATCGGTCTGGGCGTGGCCGTGCCCGCCACCATCGGTTTCAACATCTTTATGGGCAAGCTCTCGCAGGTGGACACCCTGCTGGTGAACTTTGCCGGCGTGTTCCTCAACCGCGTGCAGCGCGAACTCAATGCCCACCGCTCCGTGCAGCGCACGGGCGCCACGGAGATGTAAGATGGGCGCCAGCGTGGGCGGCAACAACCGCTTTGTCTCCGAGATCAACGTGACGCCTTTCGTGGACGTCATGCTCGTGCTGCTGATCATCTTCATGGTGGCCACTCCCATGATGAGCCAGGGGCTGGAAGTGGACCTGCCCCAGACCAAACAGGTGGAAGTGCTGCCGACCGAAAACGACAACATGATGCTGACCGTCCGCCACGACGGCAAGATCTTCCTGGACGAATACGAGGTCCAGACCATGGACGATCTGGAAGGTTACCTCCAGACCCTGGTCAAGGAAAAGAACAAGACCCTTTTCCTGCGTGCCGACAAGGAAGTCCCCTACGGCGTGGTGGTGGATGTCATGGGCCGCATCAAGGCCGTGGGCATCGAAAAGCTCGGCGTGGTGGCCGATTCCTCCGAGAGCCTGTCGCCCGCTGCCGCCGCGGCAGCCGCCAAAGGCGGGAAGTAGTCAGCGATGAACTGGGCCTCGTATCTTCTTTCCCTCTGCCTGCATCTGGCGGTCTTCCTGCTGATCATGTTCTGGCCCAGCTCGCCTCCGGTGAACCTGGAGACGCCGCCGGTGATGATCAGCCTGGTGGACGGCGCTCCGGGCGGCAACCGCACGCCCTCGAGCATCCTGGGCAAGATGGGCAAGCCCACGGACGGCCCCAAGGACGTCTCGCCCCCGGCCAAGAAGGCCGACGCGGCCGCGCCCGAACGGCCGGAGGTCAAGGCCGACCCCACGGCGGACAAAGCCCGTCCGGTGGAGGCCAAGCCCGAACCCAAGGTCGAGCGCAAGCCTGAGCCCAAGCATGAGGTCAAGCCCAAGCCCGAACCCAAGGACGCCACTCCCGTGGCCGACAAAAAAGACAAGAAAAAGAAAGAGGACAAGAAAAAGGACGACGACAAGAAGCCCGAAAAGCCCAAGAAGGACGACAAGAAGAAGGACGATAAAAAGTCCACGCCCAAGGACGACAAGAAGACCGACAAAAAGGCCGACAAACCGTCCAAGGGCGACCCCGTGGCCGCAGCCATGAACCAGGCCCGCCGCGAAGCCACGTCCCGCGTCGAATCCGGGGACAAGGGCAGCAGCGTGGAACAGGCCCTTGCCCAGGCCCGCCGCAATGCCGGCGGCGATGGCGGCGGCGGTGGCGGCGAAGGCGACGGCCCCGGCGGCGGTGGCCTCAACGACGTCTACATGGGTCAGGTCATGCTTGCCGTGCGTCCCAACTGGAGCTTCACTTCCGCCACGCGCCTGAACCTGGTCTGCGTGGTCCGGGTCAAGGTCAACCTGCAGGGCGAAGTGGAAAAAGTCGACGTGACGCAAAGCTCCGGCAACGCGCAGTACGACTCCTCGGCGGCCAACGCCATCTGGCGCACCAGCCGGGCGGGGGCGTTCCCGCCGCCGCCGTCGGAACAGTACACCGAGCTGGACCTTGTCTTCACCCTCAATGAACTCATGGGCCGCTAACCGGTCCGTCAAGGCGGTCGTGCCCGGTGGTGCGGCCGCCTTGCTGTCTCGAGATCCCGCTGTTTTTGGGGAAGGCCCCATCTTTCCCCAAAGATGCGCCATTCTGGAACGGCATTGCTGCATAAGAGCCGCATCGGCATGCACATATGCCTTCGTGGAGGTCACATGAAACGAATCCTTTCCCGCCCGACGGCCCTCCTGGGCCTGCTGCCGGTACTCATGCTGTGCCTGGCGCCCCTGCACGCACGGGCCGCAGGCGCCGCTGCGGCGGACGTGGCCAACGGCTACGCCGGTGAGGCCATGGAAAAGATCCTGGCCAACTGGGCCGCCCCGGCCGACCGCGGCAAGGTGCGCATCGTGGTGCGCGTGGACGCGGAAGGCAAGGTGGAGCGCTGCGGCTATCTGGAAAAGTCCGCCAGCCAGGCCCTCAATGATTCCGTGTGCGGCGCGGTCATGAAGACCGCCGACCTGGGCAAGCCGCCCTACGGCATGAGCCAGGACGTCTACCTGACCTTCTGGCAGGGCAACATGGCCGACCTTTCCGGCATCAGCCGCCGCAAAGCCGCCGCAAAGCCCGCCGCGGGCACGGCCGCACCTGCCGCCGCTGCCCCCGCGCCGGAGGCCAAGAGCGAGCCCGTCACGCTGGACACCAAGCCCGCCACCCTGACCACGCCGCTGAAGGCCCAGGACGCTTACGGCCCCAAGCACGCGGCCTATTTCCGCAAGCTGGTCATGGAGCTGCGCAACGCCACCTTCATCCCCGCGGAACTGGCCAAGGGCACCTATTATGCCACGGTGCGCCTGGAGACGGACGCCTCGGGAAAGATCCTCAATTACAGCATCCTGCAAAGCAGCGGCAGCGAGCTGCTTGACAGATACGTCCGGCAGGGCATACGCCGGGCAGGAAAGGTCAGCCCCCCGCCCGCGGCTGTGGGCAGATTTGTGAACGTCACCCTAACTCTGGTGCGCTAGACACCACCACAAGGACCATTACGCCATGAAACGTCTTGCCATCCTTTTGGCCCTGGCCGTCACGCTGTCCCTGGGCAGCGCCGCCCAGGCCGCCATGCGTGTCGATATCTACGGCCCCGGCCAGAATATCGTGAACCTTGCCCTGGCAGCCCCCCTCACCGGCCCCCAGAAGCAGGCCAACGGCATGGGCGCCAAACTGCAGAAACTGGTGGAAGAGAACCTCAGCTTCCTGCCCTTCATGCGCCTGACGCCCGCCTCTTCCGTGCTGGGCGGTACCCTGCTGCCCGGCTACGAGCCCCCGAGCCTGGACTTCAAGCGCTTCCAGCTGGCCGGTTCGGACATCGTGGTCACCACCTACTGGCCCAACGGCGACAGCGGCACCAGCTCCGTGCAGATCCGCGCCTTTGAGACCAACACCGGCGGCCGCCTGTTCGGCAAGGAATACCCCCAGGTGCGCGCCAGCGACCTGCCCGAAGTGGCCGACCGCTTCTGTGCCGACCTGCTCGAAGTGCTGACCGGCAGCGGCGCCTTCTTCCGCTCCACCCTGGCCTTCGTCAAGAAGTCCGGCCGCCTGTCCGCCAACGTGTGGCTGGTCAAGCCCACGGGCCGCGACCTGCGCCAGATCACCAACATCAAGGGCGAAGCCATGTCCCCGGCCTGGTCCCCGGACGGCCGCTTCATCGTCTTCACCCATATCGACGAAAAGTCCCACTCCCTGGGCGTGTGGGACCGCAAAAAGGGCAGCGTGCAGCGCGTGCGCTTCCCCGGCAACGTGGTCATCGGGCCTTCGTTCACGCCTGACAACAAGGTGGCCGTGGCCCTTTCCAACGGCCGCTACCCCGTCATCTTCCTGCTGAACCACGGCTTCCAGAAGGAACGCATCCTCGAAGGCGGCAACTCCATCAACGTGTCGCCCACCTTCGACAGGACCGGCACCAAGATGGTCTTCACCTCCTCGCGCCTGGGCGGTCCCCAGATCTTCATGAAGGACCTGAGCTCCGGCAGCATCACCCGCGTCAGCAAGAACGGCGGCTACAATACCGAAGCCAACCTCTCGCCTGACGGCACCCTGGTGACCTACAGCCGCATGACCGAATACGGCCACCGCATCTTCGTGCAGGACATGGTCACCGGCCTGGAACGCCAGATCACCTTCGGCCCCGGCAGCGACGAGCAGCCCTCCTTCTGCGGCGACAGCTACTTCATCGCCTTCGCCTCCAGCCGCGGCGGCTCCCGCGGCATCTATCTGACCACCCGTCATGGCGGCGATGCCAAGAAGGTGCCCACCGGTGGCGGTGCGGCCTCCTTCCCCCGCTGGGGCATGCCTGACGGCAAGTAGTTTTTGGCAGATTTTGTAAAATCCGGAGGTCCTGCCCGGTTTTTTCGGAAAAACCGGGCAGATTTCTGGAAAAAATAGGGGAATCCCCCCTATCCTGACTTGACAAAACTTGGTTCACATATACCATCCGTTCTGCGGATGGGATACCGCCATCCGCTGTGTACAGAAAGGAAAGGTACCTTTTTGGAGTTAGAGCTGTTCAGGAGGACACACAATGAAACGCTACGCTCTTATCCTTGCTCTGGTTATGGCCCTCGCCGCCGGTTTCGGCTGCGCCAAGAAGACCCAGGACGCCACCGGCGATGTCGATGACATGAGCCCCGAAATGCGTGCTGCCATCCAGCAGATCACTGACGGTCGCGTGCTGTTTGCTTTCGACAAGTTCGACATTCAGCCCCAGTACAAAGACATGCTGACCGCCAAGGCTGAACTGATGAAGAAGTACCCCAGCATCCGCGTGCGCATCGAAGGTAACTGCGACGAACGCGGTACCCAGGAATACAACCTGGCCCTGGGCGAACGCCGCGCCCGCGCCGCTTATGACTACATGGTTCGCCTGGGCGTGAACCCCGGCCAGCTGGAAATGATCAGCTACGGCAAGGAAAAGCCCGTGGTGCAGGGTTCCGGCGAAAGCGTGTGGGCCCAGAACCGCCGCGACGACTTCTGCGTGATCGCTCACTAGTCGTCAGCCATCCGGCTTTTAAGGGTCGCCCTTCGGGGCGACCCTTTTTTTTCGCCCCCCGTCCAAGGGCCGCCCCTTGCGGGGGTGTACGCCTAAGGCTACACTGCTCCCGAAAAAGCGGCGACAGCCCCTTTTTCTTCCCCTGCCTGTCCGGGCAACAGGCCATGCAGACACTGCCTGCCCGTTTTGCAGTGCGCGCAGCAAGGATCAAAATGAAGATAGTTGTGCTTGACGGCGACGTCATCAACCCCGGCGACATCAGCTGGGCGCCCCTGGAAAAACTGGGCGAGGTGGCCATCTACGGCGATACGCCCGAAGACCTGATCGTGGAACGGGCCGCCGGCGCGGAAGTGCTGATCACCAACAAGGTCCCCCTGCGGTCGGGCACGCTGTCCCGCCTGCCCGACCTGCGCATGGTGGCCGTCCTGGCTACAGGTTACGACATCATCGATACTGCCGACGCCGCCGCACACGGCATCCCTGTCTGCAACGTGGTGGCCTACGGCGTGGACGACGTGGCCCAGCACGCCTGGGCCCTGCTGCTGGAGCTGTGCCGCCGTACCGGCGAGCATACGGCCAGCGTCTGCGCCGGTGAATGGAAAGACACCTGGTGCTACTGGAAGACCACGCCCGTCTGCCTGCGCGGGCGGACGCTGGGCGTCATCGGCTTCGGTTCCATCGGCCGCCGTGTGGGCGAGCTGGGGCACGCCTTCGGCATGTCCGTCCTGGCCAACTGCCGCACCCCCCGCAACCCTCCGTCCTACAGCCCATTCGCCTTCGCCTCCACGGACCAGATCTTCCAGCAGGCCGACGTCATCTCCCTGCACTGCCCGCTGACCGATGCCACCCGGGCCCTCATCAACGCCAAGGCCCTGGCCCGCATGAAGCCCGGCGCCATCCTCATCAACACGGCCCGCGGCCCTCTGCTGGATGAGGCCGCCGTGGCCGAGGCCCTGCACAGCGGCAAACTGGGCGGCCTGGGCGTGGACGTGCTGGCCAAGGAGCCCCCGGCGGCGGACAATCCCCTGCTGCACACGCCCAACACCCTCATCACGCCCCACATGGCCTGGGCCACGGCCCGTTCGCGGCAGAACATCATCAACCTCACGGCCGAGAACATCCTCCGCTGGCAGCAGGGCACCCCGGTCAACGTGGTCAACGGCGTGAAGGAATAACCAACGAACCAACACCGGAAGGCGCGGGCGCGGCCAGTGCTGCGCCTCCGGTCACGGAACGGCAAAAGTACCAGCCTCCCTGTCCTTTCCCCACCGGCCCTTTCCCCGAAAGGAAGCGGCAGGGGCTCAGGGACGCATCTTCCACAAGACATCCGAGCCCATCATGTTTTTCGACATCCACACCCACGCCTTCCATCCCAAGATCGCCCACAAGGCCGTGGACCATCTCAACACGGTCTATCACCTGGACTGTCGCGGTGACGGCACCATCGAACACCTTCTGGAGCGTGAGAAGGCCGCCGGCATCGACAGATGCATCGTCCTCTGTGCGGCCACGGCCCCCGCGCAGGTCATCCCGGCCAACAACTACGCCATGAAGCTGCAGCGGGAACATGAGGAAGTCATCGGCTTCGGCACCCTGCACCCGGCCTATGTGGACTGGGAAGACGAACTGGAACGCATGAAGGCGGGCGGCCTGCGCGGCATCAAGCTCCATCCCGATTTCCAGGGTTTCGCGCTCAACGACCGCCGCCTGCTGCCCATCTTCGAGAGCGCCCAGGACGACTTCGTCTTCGAGATCCATATCGGCAGCGACGATCCCCTGGACAAGGCCCCTTCCAGCCCCTTCATGCTGGCCGACCTCATGCGCTCCTTCCCGCGCCTGCGGGTCATCGGTGCCCACTTCGGCGGCTATCAGATGTGGGATTACAGCCTGGAGGCCCTGGGCGACTTTGAGAACCTCTGGATAGACACCTCCAGCACCACGCCCTATGTGACGCCCTCGCTCCTGCAGCGGCTGCTGGCCCGTCACTCCCCGGACAGGCTGCTGTTCGGCACGGACTGGCCGCTCTATGATCCCGCCCACGAGCTGGAGCGTCTGCGTACCATGAGCGGCCTGAGCGAGGACGCCATAGAACGCATCCTCAGCAATGCGGGCCGCCTGCTGGGGATCGGGGCTTGACAGCAGCCCCCTTTTACGGCTAGCTTGCCTTCAAGCCGGACGGCGGCAGCACTGCCAACCCCGTCAGGTTCGAAAGAAAGCAGCGGTAACAGCCGCTGCCGGGTGTCCGGCCCACAAAAGCCGCGAGCGTGGAAACGTTCGCGGCTTTTTGCGTTTGCAGCAAGCGATTTAGCAGGGCGCTTTTTTGGGGGAAGGGAGCCCCCTCATCTCTGCTGTCGATGCCCGTAAAGCTCCTTCGTCGCTAACGGGCACGGCCCTTCTGGCCGCCATTCGGTCGCTACTCGTGCAAGAGGCCCCCTCCCCCCATTCCCTTCCCGGCGCGCTTTATAGGAACGCCGGCGCCGGTGCGTCACGAGATACGGCGTGGTGGCCTCTACGGAGCGGCATCAGGCCCGAAGCGCCACGTCAGGCTCCCGCCCTCTCCAGGCCCCGGTCCCCTGCCCAGGCACACGCCTTCAAGCCGCCCGCCAATTCACGGGAACAGCTCCCAAGAGCCCGACGAAGGGAAACAGCCTGTCCTGCAAAAAAAACATCCATCATCCTCACAAAATACCTCCCCGAACGGCCTCCCCCAAAAACAAAAAGGCCCTGCCGGAGGACCGGCAAGGCCAGCAAGATCTTCATGTCACGACAGCCGTCGGGGACCTGAATAAAAGGTTTTGGAAAGGTGGGGGGATCGGGGGGAGGGAGAACCTTTTTCCCGAAAAGGTTTCCCTCCCCCCGCAAACATCCTTTCCCACCCTAATGCCCGGTGATGGCGTATTTCTTGAGCTTGTACTGCAAAAGGCTCTTGGAGATGCCCAGCAGCTCGGCGGCCTTGACCTGCACCAGATCGGCGCGTACCAGCGCGCGGCGAATGAGGGCGGCCTCGATCTTCTCCAGGGTATCGGCCAGGTCCAGCTGTACGGGCAACAGGTCCACGGCGCTCTTGAACTGCGAATCCTCGTCCCGGATCTCGGCGGGCAGGTTGTCCACGTCGATGACCGTACCGGGCACCAGCACCATGCAGGACTCCACCACGTTCTCCAGCTGGCGGATATTGCCGGGCCACTCGTAGCCGCTCAGGTAGTTGAGGGCCTCGGTGGTGAACTTTTTGGCCGGCATGTCGTTCTCGCGCGCCACCTTGTCCATGAAGTGGGCCACCAGCAGCGGGATGTCCTCCCGGCGCTCGCGCAAGGCCGGCAGAGGGATCTGCACCACATTCAGGCGGTAGTAGAGGTCATCGCGGAAGGTGCCCTTCTCCACCATGGCGGCCAGATCCTTGTTGGTGGCGGCCACCACGCGGATGTCCACCTCGATCTCCTCACCGCCGCCCACGCGCTCGAAACGGCGCTCCTGCAGCACACGCAGCAGCTTGACCTGCAGATCGGGCGTCAGCTCGGCGATCTCGTCCAAAAAGAGCGTGCCGCCGTCGGCCTGCTCGAAACGGCCGCGCCGCATGGCCACGGCACCGGTGAAGGAGCCTTTTTCATGGCCGAAGAGCTCGCTCTCCAGCACGCCGGGGTTGAGGGCCATGCAGTTGACCGAGACGAAGGGCTTTTCCTTGCGCGGGCTGGCGTAATGGATGGCGCGGGCCACCAGTTCCTTGCCCGTGCCCGACTCGCCGGTGATGAGCACCGTGGAGCGGCTGGGCGCGGCACGGTCCACCATGACCAGCACATCGCGGATGGCGCGGCTGCGGCCCACGATCTGGTGCACGCTGTAGCGCTCTTCCATGGCTTCCTGCAGCAGGCGGTACTGCCGGTGGGCGCGGGCCAGCTCCGTGGCGTTGTGGATGGAGAGCAGCAGCTCGTCGTTGGAGAACGGCTTGGTGATGTAGTCGAAGGCCCCGTATTTCATGGCCTCCACGGCGCTTTCGATGGAGCCGAAGGCCGTCATGATGAGCACCGGGATGTAGGGCCAGCTCTTCTTCACATGCTGGAGCACCTCACGCCCGGAGACCTTGGGCATCTTCATGTCCGTCACCACCACGTCCACCTCGCTCTCGGCCAGGAAGGCCAGGGCCGTCTCGGGGTCGCTGATGGCGGTGACGGTGTAGCCCTCATCCTCAAGCAGGGTCTGCAACACCAGCAGGTAGTTTTTTTCGTCGTCGATGACCAGAATATGCGATTTGTCACTCATGGTGTTTCTCCCGGTACAGGCGTGAGGCGGCTCCGATCAGGCCCAGGACCGTATTGCCCGCAAAAAACTGATTTTCTGCCAGCAGCCCCGCCGATGAAGGACGCTGCGGCCAGCCTGCGACATCGTTCCTGCCCAGGCTGCCCGCAGGCGGGAGGCGGCCTGGCGTGCGGGCACGTCTAGCTCTCTTTGCCGGGCTCCGGCGTCCCGTTTTCCCTGTCGTCGACGGGCCGGGCTGCGGCTTCTCCGCTTTCCGCGGGGGCGGACTGGGCTTCCGCGGCAGCACCGGGGATCTCAGGCTCTTCAGGCTTTTCCGGCTCCGCCGCAGGCAGCAGGATGCGCACCAAGGCCCCGCCTTCGGGGCCGTTGGCCAGCCGGATCTCGCCGCCATGGCTGTTGATGATGGAACTGACGATGGGCAGGCCCAGGCCCGTACCGCCGTCCTTGGTGGTGAAGAAGGGATCCAGCACGCTGTCCAGCAGGGCCGGATCGAAACCCGGTCCCGAGTCCAGGGCCTCCAGCACCACGCGCCCGTCGTCGCTCCGGCGGCTGCTGATGCGGATGATGCCCGGCCCGTCCATGGCCTGCTGGCCGTTGACCAGGATGTTGTAGATGGCCCGGTAGAGCAGGTCCTTGTCACCGCGCACCCACAGACCGGGCGAGGTGGCCCGCTCGATGGCCACCCCCACACGGCCCAGCTCACCTTCCAGGAAGGCCAGCACCTGGCTCAGCACAAGATCCAGATCCACCAGATCCTGCCGCGGCTGGCGGGGACGGGCATAGTCCAGAAAATCGTTGACCGTCTGCGACAGACGGACGGACTCGTCATAGATGGCCTGCAGGATGCGCGAGGTCCCGGCATCGGCCTTGCCCATACGGCGTTGCAGCAGCTCCGCGCTGGAGCGGATGATGCCCAGCGGGTTGCGTATCTCGTGGGCGATACTGGCGATGACGCGGCCCATGCTGACCAGCTTCTCGTTGCTGTGCAGCTCGTTCTCCAGCTGGCGGTTCTTGGCCATGCGGTCGGCCAGGACGCGTTCCGCCCGCTGGATGAGCATCAGGAGCAAGGCGAACATGATGACCGACGACAGCAGGCAGGTCACCACCACCACGCCCTGGAAAAGCAAGATCTGCTCGTAATCGCTGGTGATGTCCTGCGTCAGCTCCAGCGCCCCCATGATGGGCGGCTCCGCCCCCGGCTGGAGGGGTTCCCCGCGCAGGGGATAGAGGGTCCGCAGGACGAAGGTCCCCGACGGCAGGGGCAGATGGAAGATGGCCCGCCAGTCCGGGATATTGGAGATCAGCTCCGGCTTGGGCACGCCGCCGCGCAGGGTGCTGTCCAGGCTTTCCGGGCCCACGCCCATGCGGCCCAGCTCTTCCTTGCTGGTGGAATAGGCCACCACCCGCGTGAAGTCATAGATGCGCAGGCGTTCCATGGGCAGCCCGTGGACCACGGACTGCACCACCTGATCCAGCCTGTCGTACTGGCTGGGCTGGCGCAGGGCGATGCGCCCGTGGGCCAGCAGCGTGGGCAGGGCGAAACGCCGGTAGATCTGGTGGTTGAGGTTCTCGGCCAGCAGGCGGGAGAAGTTCTCCTGCCGTGTCAGCAGGGCCTCGCGCGCCGAATTGGCGATGAAGAACGACAGCACCAGACTGGTGGCCATGATGACCAGCAACGAGAGCCAGGACAGCGTGCGGGCATAGCTCAGCGGCAGATCCTGCTCTGCCGTCGCTCCCGCTGCGGCGGTACCACCTTTGAACATGCGATGCTCCAGTCTGCCGCCCACGGCCCGCAACAGGGCAGGCCGGAGGCGCGGCAGGGAAAAACGGGCTTCCTAGAAGCTCTCGGGCTCCTGCGCCACAGCCAGAAATTCGGCCAGGTCGGCAGCCTCCCGGGGATAACCGGACGCCCCCAGACGGGTGTTGGCCAGCCGCTTGCCCAGTTCCACCGCGGGCTGGTCCAGCGGATTGATGCCCATGAGCCAGCCGGTGAAGACCGTGGCCGCTTCCAGCAGCAGCATCATGCTGCCCGCGGCGCGGGGCGTGCATTCGCCCATCTCCATGTGCAGCAGGGGCACGCCGCTCTTGCACAGGGCCATGCGCGTGCCCAGGCCTTCGGCTTCCAGCAGGGCCCCGAAGGGCTTGCCGCGCAGCCAGCTCCAGTGGTCAGGCAGGTCCCGGCCGAAATGCCGCCCCTGCTCCAGCCCCCGGGCGGTCACGAAGATGCAGCCCTTGTCACGCTGCCCGTCCAGGAACATCTGGTTGACGGAATGCTGGTCCGTGACCCCGGTGGCGGGCACGGGCATGATGCCCTTGCCGTCCTTGCCCAGGCTCTCGGCCCAGAGCTGGGCGAACCAGGGGCCATAGGTGGCCCATTGCGGCACATAGCAGAAAAACACCAGCTGGCTGTAGCCGTGGCTCTCCAGGGCGTTGGCCCAGCAGGCCAGATGGAAGGTGGGATGCCCGGCAAGGCAGGACGGATCCTGGGCCAGCGGGCGGGCCACAGCGGCCGCCCCGTCCAGCAGGGCCTGCCAGTCGATACCCAAAAAGGCGGCGGGCAGCAGGCCCACGGCCGAAAGGGCCGAATAGCGGCCGCCCAGATTGTCCGGCACTTCCAGCGAATCCAGAGCGTAGCGGGAGGCCTCCTCGCGCAGGAAACCCTGGTGCAGGTCCGTGACCACGATCATGTGCTCGTGCCAGCGCTCGCCCAGGGCCTTGCGCAGCCAGTCCCGGCAAAGGAAGTACTGGGCAAGGGTCTCGATGGTGCCGCCGGACTTGCTGATGCAGACCACCGTGGTCTCGTGGGGCGGCAGCTTGGCCAGCCAGCTCTCGAAGGTGGCGGCGCAGACGTTGTCCGCGATCCAGAGGCAGGGACCGTCATGGCAGGGACCGTCCTGCCCGGGCGCAAAGGCGCGCTGCAGGGCGCGGGCCCCCAGTGCGGAGCCGCCGATGCCCAGCACCAGCATATGGCGCCGCGCACGGACCCGGGGCAGCAGGGGCGGCAGTTCCCGCTCCAGGCGTTCCCGGTACGGCATGGTCAGGAAAGGCAGCGAGCCTTGCGCGCATTCCGTCTCCAGACGGCGCGACAGCTCCGGCGCACGCGCGGCGAAAACGGCGGCAGCGTCCCGCTGCAGACGACCGGTATAGGCGCGGGACCATTCAAGCGTATGCATCATGGTGTCCTCCCCCTGGATGGGGCGTCTTCCGCAAGGGAAGCCAAAAGGACCGGCAGGGCCGGAAAGAGGCCCGGAGCGGCACCACGATGATGCCGCTCCGTGAAATCAAAACAGTTTCAGGGGCTTGGGGGCAAAAAAGCGCCGCCGCACCTCTTTGTAGGTCTGCGGTCGCACGCCGAAACGGTAGCGCCACAGCACGCAGTCCTCACGGGCGGCACACTGGCGCACGTCGGCACGGCTGCCGGCGCACATCATGCACTGCCCGCGGATGACGCGCAGGGCACGGCGCGGCGCATCCGGGCCATGCCATTCCGGACGGCTGTCCGCCTCGATGGCGGCCATGCGCCAGCCCCACAGGGGGCAGTCCTCATCCGCGCACTGACGCACGGAACGGGAGGAATTGCCCTGACATTCAAGACAAAATTGCCGGATGGCGGCAACAGGGCCAGGATTGGCCATGGATCCCCCCGCCTAGGCCGATTCCCGGCCGCAGCACTTCTTGTACTTTTTGCCGCTGCCGCAGGGACAGGGATCGTTACGGCCCACCTTGGGCTCGGGACGACGGTAAGCCTTGGGGCGACGGGCCACGCCGTCCACATAGTACAGCTTGCCGTCCTTGCGCTGGAAAAAGCTGCGTTCGCCGATCTGGCGCACGGAACCTTCCAGTTCGTAGTAGGCATAAAATTCGGCCGTATCGAAGAGCTCGCCGTTCTCGCCTTCGGGCTGGTCCTTTTCACAGGGGCCCATGTCCAGACGCAGCCAGTGGACGTCACGGGTCTGCTCTTCCAGCATCTGGGCGGTCAGATCTTCGCGATAGGCGGGATGGGTAGTCTCCACCAGATAATCGAATTTGCCGAGGCAATAGGCGCTGAAGCGCGAGCGCACCATGGTGTCGGCATCATCGGGCCAGGCCTTGCCTTCCAGGTAGGGACCACAACATTCGTCCAGAGGGCGGCCACTGCCGCAGGGACACAGTTCAGACATCTTGCAGTTACATCCTTGTTATGACAGCTGCCATGGCAGAGCCACGGCGCTTTGCAAGTGTAGCCCATGGCCGCCCCGGCGGCAAGCAGGACAGGCGGGGGACGGCGGAACGGGGCGCGTTGCGGGGCATGACGCTGTTCCCGCCCCGGCGGCCCCTCTTCCGGGAGACAGCCGGACACCGACTCCCTTCCCTTCCGGGACGGGACATGCCGAAAAGCCCGGCGCGCGGCCGGAGCCCACAGACGATGAAAAAGGGCCTCCCTGCCGGGAAGCCCTCCATGCGATCTTTTGGCAAAAGGACTCAGTTGCGCGGTGCGGACAGACGCACGTAGCAGCTTTCCGGGATTTCGCCGTCGGGCAGTTCCCCGGCAGCCATCCGCAATTCCATGCAGGTGGCGGCCTTTTTCTCCAGCCTGGCCCGGCCCAGCAGTTGCCCACCGGCATCCACCACCTCGCACAGGGCCCCTTCGGCGGGGCCTTCCTTCTTGGAGCCCGAGCACCAGAGCATCAGGCTGCCGTCCTTCCGGGCCTCCGTGCGGAACACTTCGCTGAACCCGGCGTACCAGAGCAGCCTGACGATGCGCCGCCCGGACAGGAAGGAGAGCAGGCCCGGCACGACGCCGATACAGGCCAGGATGCCGGACAGCCAGAAGGGATTGAAGCCCAGCAGGGACACGGTCAGGGAGTAGGCCCCCTGACGCAGGCTGGCGGCGTCGCTCCAGACGGTGACCTCATAGCGCTGCGTGGCGCTGGCCGGTGTGCCGCGCACCCGGACGCTCAGGGCATAGGTGCCGGGAGTGGCCCCCTGCTCCGCCACGATCTCGCCGCGCCACATGCCGTTGCCGAACCAGTAGCTGGCAAAAAAGCCGTCCAGACGGAAGCTCAGCGGCGCGCCTTCCGGGGTCACGGAGACCAGCAGGTCGCTGTCGCGCGGCTTGTCGATGCCGATGGGGCCGGAAAGCATGGTCCCCTGCCCGGCAACGATGTCCAGATGGTAGGACCCGGCACGCATGAGGGCCTGCAGACCGTCCACAAGAACGAGGACAGCCAGCCCCAGCACAAGAGCGGCCAGCAGACCTGTGCGGCGCTGGCGTTCTTTGAGGGCTGGCAGTGCCTGCCAGAAGGAATTGGAGGAATCGCTCATACGGGCAGTCTAGAGGAAGAGCGGCCTTCCGGCAAGCCCGCCGCCTCCGCTTCGGGCCCCGGCCCAAAGCGGCGGGGACGGAGGGCAGCGGGCTTTTCCGGAGGCGAATGTCAGCGAACGATCCCCAGGTGGTGCTGGGGCTGTTCCAGGACCCGCCAGTAGACCAGACTGGCGCCCTGCCGGGGCAGTTCGATGTAGGTGGCGCCTTCATCGGCGTAGACCTGGCGGATCTTGCGGATCAGGGCGAACGCCCCCATCCAGACAGGAATGGAGATGCCAAAGAACCAGAGGCAGAACGTGCTCATGGAGGACATGGGCAAACGGGAGGCCATGTACATGCCCAGGAAGACAGCGCCTATCATCACCACATTGGCAACAATGCGGACGATGCTGGAATACAGGGAACGCTTGTAGCTGCTGGTCATGACGGGCTCCTTGGCGGGAAGAAGGTCTGTTATCAAAAGACTGCCGGGAAAGGCTTTTCACGGCAGTCTCGTCTAGCAGGAGGGGGTGGGGGGCGGAGGGCCGCCCCCCGGGTTGTGGATG
Organism: Desulfovibrio sp. SGI.102; assembly: GCF_050314315.1. Lineage (NCBI taxonomy): Bacteria > Pseudomonadati > Thermodesulfobacteriota > Desulfovibrionia > Desulfovibrionales > Desulfovibrionaceae > Desulfovibrio > Desulfovibrio sp. SGI.102. The sequence continues at coordinate 15,499 of NZ_JBNPNC010000018.1, forward strand.
CTGCTGTTGTTTACTTCTTGAAGATGTTGGTGCGGGTGATGTTCATGAACCGCAGGGCCTGATGCTTGGCATTTTCCTTGTAGTACATGCGGACTTCGTCACCGGCTTCCCAGGTGGCCGGGGGCAGGTCGATCTTGTCAGCGGGGATGGTGAAGGTCACCAGGGCCTGCAGGCGGGCCGAGTATTCGGTCACAGACATCTTGTCCTTGTCGATGATGGGGAAGGTCTTGCCGTGCACCTTGGGATGGGTGCGCTTGATGCCCTTCTCAACATCGGTGAACTGCACGTTCAGGACTTCCAGAGCCTTGGTCTCGGGGTTGAAGATGGTGACGGTGGACTTTTCCAGGTCGAACATCACGCGGCCGCCGGGAACGGGCAGGGGACCGATTTCAGACGGATCGGCAGGCAGGGTGTACTCATGGACGCCGCCGGAGTAGTGGGGGTTGCGCTGGTCATGATTGACGTCCAGCACCACCAGAAGAGTTTTGGTTTCCGGATTGAAGGCCACGCAGCGGCCCTGTTCCACCTGGCCAAATTCGCACGCGGTCAGACCGAGGCTGAGAGCCAGTACCAGAGTCAGAATTACGTTACGCATTCTCATGTGCTGCCTCCTTACGCCTGGCGCTTCTTGGCGGCCAGTTCAGCCTTGGCGCCCTGAACCATACGGACGGTGATGTAGAGGGAGATGGCGCTCACGAAGCCCAGAACCACCACGGTAGCCACGCCGTTGATGAAGCCGGCATAGGCGGGGAAGTAGGGCTGGATGAGCTTCAGGACCACGGAAGCGAGGCAGCCGATGACGGCGCAGCCGAAGGCGATACGGATGCCGTAACCCTTGATGTACTTGGTGGCAACAGCACCGATCTGGGCACCGATGGCGGCACCGACCAGCATGATGAGGGCGGCCACGAGTTCAGTACGCCCCTTGAAGGTGAAGGAAGCGGCGCCGTACAGGCCGGAGATGGCCACTTCGAAGAGGTCCGTACCCACGGCCACGTGGGTGGGGCAACCGACCAGGTACACCAGGGCGGGCATGCGGATCAGACCGCCGCCGATGCCGAGGATACCGGCCAGCCAGCCAGTGAACAGGGAGACCGCGATGGGCAGCCAGGCGGAGCAGTAGATACCGGCGCCGTGGAAGTGCACCATGGGGGGAATGCGGATGGCGTGCAGCTTGGAGGCCCAGTCGATACCGGTGGCGGTAGCGGAGAGCTCTTCACCGCGGGCGGCGGCTTCGCGTTCCTTCTTCTTGCGCAGGGCCACGTCATGGAAGACCATCCAGGCCATGCAGATCAGCAGCACGACGTACAGCCAGCGCACGACCTTGTCGACGGAACCCAGGCGTTCCAGCCACATCAGCATCTGGGCGCCCAGTTCCACGCCCACGATGGTACCGACCAGCATGGTCAGGCCGAGCTTGTAGTCAACGTTGCCGAACTTGCCGTGCCGCAGGGTCGAGATCAGGGATTTGCCGGCCATGTGGGCAACGTCCGTGCCCACGGCGAAGGCCATGGGGAAGCCGAGGATGTTCAGACCGGGGGTAACCATCCAGGCACCGCCCATACCAAAGAAACCACCGATGATGCCGACGCCGAGACCCAGAATGATCAGACCGGGCCAGAAAATCGTCACGCCGGAGATGGGCATCAAAACATACAACCAATCCATGTTTTCCTCCCTTCCGGCCTAGTGTTCAGCCAGCTCGCGGTGCTTGAGGTCGATACCGATGTGCGACATCACAACGTCGGCCAGGAAGCCGAAGATGCAGCCGACCGTCGGGATGATGATGATGGTCAGGATGGTGAAGTACAGATGACTGTCATTGTACATCTGCGCCCACCACAGCATGATACCGTCCAGGCGGCGGGTATCGGCCACGATGACCACGTTTGCCGCCGCCTTCTTGGCTGCCAGGGCCAGGGAAGGCATCATGACCAGCAGCATGACGAAGCTGCCCGCAATAGCTGTCCAGAGCTTGCGCATCATTTTCATGTTCTCCTCCGGGTCTTGGGGTTGTTACATCCAGATCCTGCGTCCCACGGCAGGACCATTCGTCCCAAACTTCACATGCTCGTTTTAAGCAACACCCGTGCCAACTTCGCTAAAAAACCCGGAAATCCTTGATTACCAACACTGCCAAGCGTTTTTCCTCTTGCGCAAACTGCGCATTGCGGATAGATTTTCAGGAAAGTTGCACGTTTTTTGCGTTATCGGGAGGACGTATGCGCATCTGGACCAGACCCGTCCTGGGAAATTCGCTGGAAACCACCCGGTTCTTCGTCAACCGCAGCATGACAAGCCGGGTGCTTTTGCTCGGTTTACCGCTTTTGACGCTGGTTTTATTACTTGTTTTCCTCGCAACGGGACGCAGTATCGAAGCCATGGTCAATCGCGCAATAGCCCGCAATGCCCAGTTGCATGCCCAGGCCATGAGCCTTTCGCTTGAGCAAATTCTCACAGAGACCCGAAACCAGCTCCTCATCCTGGCCGCGGGTTCCATGGAGCCCAAGGACATGGTACGGCGTCTCCAGTTCCGCGTGCGTGCCGAGGGCCTGCGCTATCGCGAGGTGGCCTTCATGGGCACGGATCCCTCCCAGCGCTATCTGCTGCTCAGCTACGGGGGCGAGATCATCTCCATCCCTCCCGATATCGCCTCCGCCACCGTGGGCAACCCCTTCACCAGCCTGAGCGCGGCCCAGCGGCCCGGCCATGTGCAGGTCAGCCAGCCCCTGGAAGTGGTCTATTCCATGGTCCCGCTCAACGATTCCGTGCAAAGCATCCCCCTTTACGTCATCCGCTTCTCCACGCCCATCTACGACAGCCTGGGCGTCTTTCAGGGCATGCTCATCCTTTCTCTGGACCTGACCGTCCTGCGCGACGCCATCAGCATGTTCTCGTCGTCGTCCGCTCCCCTGCGCACCGCCGACGACGAGACCCGCATCCGCAGCATCTTTTTCGACAACCAGGGCTGGATGCTCTTCCAGTCCGAGAATCTGGAGGCGGACGATGCCAGCGGCCGCCTCAACAGCGACTCGCTGCGCGCCGGCTTCCAGGGCGAGTTCGGCCGCGCCGGCTTCAGCACCGCCTTCCGGCCAGGCTCCAACCACGTCAATTACTGGTCCATGGTCTCCAACGTCCAGAGCGGGCATTCCGGCCAGATCTTCCTGGACAACGGCGATGCCTGGGGCCTTGGGGACAACGCCGTGGAAGGCGTCAGCTTCGCGCCCGTCACCTTTACCGCCAACCCGGACAGCCCGCACACCATCGTAGGCGGCCTGGCCGTGCTGGACACCAGCTTCACCGCCACCCGCACCGGCATCCAGATCATCGGCATCTACGGCATCTGCCTGCTGGCCGGCATCTGCCTGCTGGGCCTGGGCCTGGCCTGGCTGGCACGCGGCACCACCAAGCGCCTGCGCCGCCTGTCCAATGAAGTGAACATGCGCATCGACAGCCACAGCTCCAACCCGCTGGTGCTGCCGCCCATGCCCCGGGAGCTCGAACAGCTCAAGGATGCCATCAACGCCCTGCTCCACCGCCTGCGCCGCAGCGAGGAGGAACAGCTCAACCAGCAGCTCATGCAGGACGCCCGCTGGGCCCGCGAACCAGCCGAGAACATGCCGGAGCTGGACGACATCCCCGAAAACGGCCTTGTGGGCACCTCCGCCGCCATGCAGGACCTGCGCGCCAACTTCCTCAAGGCCGCGCCCACCATGGCCGACGTCCTCGTCATCGGCGAGACGGGCACCGGCAAGGAGCTTGTCTCGGCGGCCATCCACCAGGCCAGCCCCCGGGCCAACGGCCCCTTCATCACCATCAACTGCGGTGCCCTGGACGAGAACCTGCTCATGGATACCCTGTTCGGCCACGTCAAGGGCGCCTTCACCGAGGCGCGCCAGCCCCGCAAGGGCGCCTTCCTCACGGCCGAGGGCGGCACCCTGATGCTGGACGAGATCGGCAACGCGGCCCCCAAGGTCCAGCAGGCCCTGCTGCGGGCGCTCTCCACCCGCATGATCCGCCCGCTGGGCAGCGACGAGGACGTGCCTTTCGATACCCGCATCATCGCCGCCACCAACGCGGAGCTGTTGCAGGACGCCCAGGAAGGTTCCTTCCGCGAGGACCTCTATTACCGTCTGGCCGTCATCACCATCCGCACGCCCCCCCTGCGCCGCCGCAAGTCCGACCTGCCCCTGCTGGCCGTCTTTTTCCTGACCCGGGCCGCGGAATCCCAGGGCCTGCCCACGCCGCGCCTCAGCCGCGGCGCCCTGCGCAAGCTCCAGGAATACCACTGGCCGGGCAACGTGCGCGAGCTGCAGAACTGCCTGACCCGGGCCCTGGCTTTTTGCGAAAATGGCCTCATTTTTGCAGAAAACATCCAGTTGGGACCGGATACCCTTCCCGGAGACATTGCGCGACCGGAACGCGGCAAGCTCTCCTGCCCGCCCGCACGGGCCGACAGCAGGCAGCCCCACGGCGAGGCTGCGGAAACGGCAGAAAGTCCTGTTGCCCAGCCCGTTCCGGCCGAAAGCGAGGATCAGGGCGCGATGCCCGCTGCGGAAGATGCCCAGCCGCGCCTCAATGCCCGTCTTGCCCGTCTGCTGCCCCAGATAGTGGAGCTCGGCAGCATCAGCCGGCAGGAATATCAGGACATGGCAGGCAAGGACATCTCCATGCGTACCGCCCAGTACGACCTGCAGATCCTGGTCCGTCTGGGCCTTGTCCGCAGGGAAGGGCGCGGCCCGGCCCAACGCTATATAGTGTTGCCGGCAGCACGCGGGTTCCGCGCCTGAGGCAGCCCTTCCGTGACATGACGGCACGGCGGTAGGCCGCCTGCCGGATGCCGGACGGTCTGCCCCGGGCGGCCGCGGCCTCCAGGAACAGGCCGGGCGTACCTGCGCCGTCTGCCTTCCATGCCCTGCCGGGGGAAGCAAAAGGAAGTTCCATGACCACGACCATCAAGACTCTCAAACGCCTGTTTGGCCTGGAGCCGCGCATCAGCCGCGAGCAGGCCATGGCCGCTTTTGGCCGTCGCTACGCCTCCTTCAACGAGCTGCTCCAGTCCAATGCGGACCTGGCCGCCATCCTGGCCAAGCTGGACGCGGCCCAGCGCGGCGACAAGCATCTGGAGACCCATCAGGTACGGCGCATCGCCCGCAAGGCGGTCTTCCACTGCGAACGCATGGCGGCCTGCCTCAACGACATGTCGCGCAACCGCTACAAGGATCTGGAAAAAAGCGTGGCTGCCATCGGGCGGCACATCGAGAACGAGCTGGAGAAGCATACCCGCGGCGACGTCAATGCGCTCATCCTGCCCCTGACGGAAGTGGACGCCAGCATGGGCTACAGCGTGGGCGGCAAGAACGCCAACCTGGGCGAACTGAGCAACATGCTGGACATGCCCGTTCCCCCCGGCTTCGCGGTCACCATCCAGGCCAGCAGCCTGGCCCTGCTGCGTCCCAGCGGCCTGTTCAAGAAGATCCATTCCACCTTGTGCAAGGTGGACGCCGACGTGCCCCACAGCCTGCAGGACGCTGCCCGTACCGTGCAGAACCTGATCCTGGAAGCCCCTCTGCCCGAAGAAGTGGAAAAAGCCCTGCTCGACGGCTGGGACGAAGCTTTCGGCAAGGACAGCCAGGTACAGGCCGCCCTGCGCTCCAGTGCCGTGGACGAGGACGGGGTGCAGTCCTTTGCCGGCCAGTACCTGAGCATCCTCGGCGTCACGCGCGAGAGCCTGCCCACGGCCTTCAAGCGCGTGCTGGCCAGTCTGTTCTCGCCCCGTGCCCTGGCCTACCGCGCCCGCAACGGCTATCCGCTGGACGCCACCAGCATGGGCATGTGCTGTCTCAAGATGGTGCAGGCCAAGGCGGCCGGCGTGGCCTTCTCCCGGCATCCCGTGGACCTGCGCTCCAACTGCGTCATGATCCAGGGCACCTGGGGCCTGGGCGAGATGGTGGTGGACGGCACGGCCACCCCGGACAACTGGCTGGTCTCGCGCGCCAACCTGCGCATCCAGCAGGAGACCATCGCCCACAAGGAGGTCCGCCTCGTGCTGGCTCCCGGACGCCACGGCGTGGAGAGCAAGGAAGAGGACGTGCCCGAAAGCCTGCGCAACGTGCCCAGCCTGTCGCATGAGCAGGCGCAGCAGCTGGCCTCCATGGCGCTGGAACTGGAACGCCACTACCAGTACCCGCAGGACGTGGAATGGGCCGTGGACGAAGACGACCAGATCATCCTGCTCCAGACCCGGCCCATGGGTCTGGACGCCTCGGTCAGCGAAGTGACGGCCCCGGCGCTCTCGCACCTGCGTCCCCTGCTCAGCGGCGGCGAAGTGGCGGCCAGGGGCGTGGGCTGCGGCCCCGTCATCCATGTGCATCCTTCGCAGGACCTCACCCACTTCCCCGAAGGCGCGGTCATGCTCCTGCAGCACACCTCGCCCGATGCCATGGTGGCCATGCAGCGGGCCTCGGCCATCATCGCCGAGACGGGCAGCCTTACCGGTCACATGGCGTCTGTCTGCCGTGAATTCGGCATGCCCACGGTCATCAACCTGCCCGGTGCCACCAGTTTGCTGGAAGAAGGCGAGGTCGTCACCGTGGATGCCATCGGCGGGCGCGTGTTCAAGGGCGAGATCCCCGAGCTGCTGGCCCTGCGCCTGCAACCCCGCCGTCCCGCCGCGGATACCCCGGCCCTGATCCTGCTGCGCCGCATCGCCAGCTACATCATGCCCCTGCATCTGGTGGACCCGCATTCGGAGCTCTTCAGCCCGGCCAACTGCACCTCGCTGCACGACGTCATGCGTTATGCCCATGAAAAAAGCTACAGCGAGATGTTCCTCATCTCCGACAGCGTCACCGAGGGCAGCATGGGCGCGGCCAGCCAGCTGGTCTGTCCGGTGCCGCTGGACCTGTACGTCATCGACCTCGGCGGCGGCCTCAAGAATCCCGAGTCCCGCCGCGTCACGCCCGAGGACGTCATCAGCGAGCCCTTCGCCGAAGTGCTGTCCGGCATGCTCAATCCTGCCGTCCAGGCCCGTGGGCCCCGCCCCATCAACATGCGCGGCTTCCTGTCCGTCATGAGCCAGAACATGAGCGGCGGCAACCAGCAGGGCGGCCAGCGTTTCGGCGACCGCAGCTACGCCATCGTCTCGGACCGTTACGTGAACTTCTCCTCGCGCGTGGGCTACCACTACGCCATCCTGGACAGCTGGTGCGGCGAGACCCTGAGCAAGAACTACATCCGCTTCGAATTCGCCGGTGGTGCGGCCGGCAGCGTGCAGCGCGAACGGCGCGTGCGCTGCATCGGGGTCATCCTGACGGAGCTGGGCTTTACTGTAGAAATAGTAGGCGACCGTATCCGCGCCCGCTACCAGAAGTACCCCCGGCTGGATGTCCTCTCGCGCCTGGACCAGCTGGGCCGCCTGCTCATCATGACCCGCCAGATGGACATGCTCATGACCTCCGATGCGGCCGTGCACGGCTATGCCATGAAATTCCTCAACGGCGAATATCACTGATCCCCGGCGGAGGATCGTATCCTGTCACGGAAGCCCCTCCCCTGCGGAGGGGCTTTCCTGTTCCTCTCTTTCGGCAGAGTAGCCACTTTTTTGTGCGGATCGGGTTGCGGACGCAACCAAATAGCCTTAGATTGTCTCGTCTCCCTCTCCCTTTTCAGCAAGGCGGTCTCCCATGCTCCCTACGCTGCCCGAAAACGAAAAAAAACAGACCCTCTTCAGTCGCGACTTCATCCTGCTTTTCTGCATGGCCATGTGCAACAACAGCTATATGGCCGTCTTCTACTGTTTCGAACAATGGCTGGAAGGCTTGCAGGTCAGCCCCAACTGGCGCGGCATCCTGCTCTCGGCCCTGTTCGCCATGGTCCTGCTCTGGCGGCCCCTGGCCAGCATCGTGCTGCTCTCGCGCAGCAAGCTGCCTGCCCTGCTGGTCACCATCTGCCTTTCCAGCTGCATCATGCTGGCCTATCCCTTTATCCACGGGCCCGACAGCATCTGGCTGATCCTGGGCCTGCGCATCGCCCAGGGCATCTCGCTGGCGGTCTACTCCAGCTGTGTGGTGGCCGTGCTGGTCAGCTGCATCCCCAAGGGCCAGAGCGCCCGGGGCTTCGCCATCTTCTCCCTGACCACCCTGCTGCCCTATTCCATCATCCCGGCCGTGGGCGAACAGATCCTGCCCCTGCTGGGCGGTGAGCCCCGTTTGTTCGCCCTCATGGCCGTGCTGGCCATCCCCGCCCTGTGCATGCTCGTGCCCCTGGCCCCCAAGCTGCGCAAGCCCGAGATCTCCGCCGATACGGCCAAGAACCAGATGACGCCGCGCGCCATCCTCTATTCCATGACCCACTCCGGCCTGGGCTGCATCTATCTGGCCTGCCTTTCCTTCAGCATCATGACGGCCCTGGCCATCTACTTCATGAAGGGCCTGTGCGTGACCACCGGCGCCACCCCGGCCATGTTCTTCATGGGCTACACCACCACCATCATCCTGGTGCGTCTGTTCGGTGGCCATGTACTGGATACCCTGCCCCGCTACCGTATCGTGCCCCTCTGCGCCGTGGCCCTGGCCATCAGCATGACCGGTCTGGCCTGGGGCCCCCTCTGGGCCTTCCTGCCCCTGACCATCCTGTACGGCATCGGCCTGGGCCTGCTCTATCCTTTGCTGGCGGCCACCATCTACGACCGCTCCACGGACGCCACGCGCTCCATCAACTCCAACGTGATGATGCTCACCTTCGATGCCAGCGGCATGCTGGGCCCCCTGCTGGGCGGCGCCGTGATCCATGCCGGTTTCGGCTACCGGGGCGTCTTCATGGCGGCGGCCTTCATGGTGCTGTGCAGCGGCGGCTTCATGGTCCTCGACCGCCTGCGTCTGGCCCTTTGGGACCGCAGGGAACAGCGGAAGCACTGATCCCCCGCCGCCCCGCCTGCCTGCCGGAAGGGAGGCTTGCCAGTGCGTTTTCCCGCCAAAACGCAGAAAACCACCCGGTAAAACGGGTGGTTTTCTATTTTGCCTTTAAAAAAGGGAGGGAGGCCAGTCCCCGGCGGGCCGTCCGGGATGGAGCACGGGCTTGCCCTGCGTCGCAGGGCGGGCTCTGTCCCGCTTGCCTCCCGCGGACGCAGATGCCTTCCAGACCGGGACCGACGCCGCCCGAAGCGCCTAGCTCTCCAGCGCCTGGGCCTCCTTGCCCAGAATGACGAACAACTGGCGCAGGTTCTCCACGGCCACCACGCGCGGGCTGCCCCCGGCATCGCTCACCCGCGCACGCACGGCATAGCTGTTGCCGTTGCCGTGGTCACGCAGCACGAAGGGCACGATCCAGTCCTTGCCCTGCCGCACGGGCGTGCCCACATTGCGGATCTCCTTGCGGCCCATGGACACGGACTCGAACAGGGGCGCCACCCAGCCTTCCGTCCGGTAGTCCTGCACGCTCTTTCCGGCAAAAGCCCCGGAAGCGATGCCATTGTGCACGAAGGCCCGGGCTTCGGAGACCAGCAGCTTGCGCACGCCCAGGCCGTTGTCCTCGGCCATGGCGGCACCGGAGAACATCAGGGCCAGCATGGGCGGCAGCAGGGAAGAATTCTCCGGCTTGGCGGCCTCCTTCATGAACAGGTCCACGGCCTCATTGAGGATGGCATCCATATCCACGAGCTGCTCGAAGCAGGCCGCATCCGCATTGTCCACGGCCCCGCCCGCCTCCACCACGCAGGCCCGGGCCGCATCGGACGAAAGGGCGCGGGCCCCGGCAGGCCAAAGGCACAGGCAGCACAAAAGCAGCGCACAGCACAGGATGCTGCCGCGGCAAAACATGTCTTTGATGACTACAGCGCGCATGGCACGCCTCCTTGCGGGCACGGGCCCGCCGTTAGAACCGGGACATCCCGGCAGACCGGGAGGGGCCGCCAAGGCTCCCTTGCCCGGCGTGTGAAAAAGGGGAGCCGCCCGAAGGCACTCCCCCTCTTTGCCTTGAAATGTGAGAATCGTGAAACTGCCGGAACTCCGGCCGGATCCGGCCTGCCGCGAAAGGACATCCTTCCCGCATGGCCGCATGACCGGGGACGGCTGCCATACCGCCCTGCCTCCGCCCTTCCCGTTCCCCTGCTTGCGGGAACGGGCCGGACGTCGTCTCCCTAACGGGACGGGGCCGGTGCGGGCAGTACGGGACCGCCGGCCGAAGCACCTCCCGTTGCCGGGGGCTGGGCCGCAGGCATGGGCACGGACGCGGGCGCCGCAGGTGTTTGCGGGGCCGCGAGGGCCGGAGGCGTGACCGTCCCGCCGACGGCAGGCCCCTGCGCGGGCAGGGCCGCCGGAGCAGTCCCTTGCGGAGCGACCGCCGGTGCCGCTACCGAAACAGCCGGGGCAACAGGCGCGCTCCCGCCGGCCGCAGCCGGAAGTGCCGGAGCTGCCGCCGGACGGGGCCGGGCCTGCTTGGGGCCGGGCCGCAGGGGAACATCATTGACGGCAGGGGCCGCAGGCTGTTCCGCCGCCGCCTTGCCGCTGGCGATCCGGGTGCAACGGCCCGCCATGTCACGCAACGCGGCGGAACCGGCGCGGACGGTGGCCAGGGCCTTGCTGTCCTGCTGCAGGCGGCGGCCCACCCACTGGGCCACGAACAGCAGGCTGTCGTCATCCAGGGCGGTACCGGCATGACGGCGGATGTCGCCCACCAGAGCATGCTGGGCCGCCGTGCGGGCATCCATGGCCTGACGGTAGCGGCCCGTAATGTCGTCCACCCGCAGCTGCGCCGTGGCGATGGCGGCGGCATCGTTGCGCTGCCGGGCCTCGTCCAGCTCGAACACCGTGCCGGCCATGCGGCCGTAGATGTCCAACGATTCCTGCAACAGGCGCTCGCTCTCGGCCAGCCGTGCGCTCAGGCCCGGTACGGCGGCCACGCCGTCCAGGGCAGCGGCCCAGGCGTTCAGACGCCCGGCAAGGGCCATGTGCAGCTGCCGCTTTTGCAGGTCGCTCCAGTTGCGTTCCGTGCACTGGCGGTCAAGGCTGTCCAGGAAGCGGTCGGCATAGATGGTGTACAGGCTGCGCAGCATGTCGGGATGGAAGGCATAGCGCAGCACCGCGGCGCGGCTGCCGCCGGCCAGGCCCGTCAGCTTGACGCCATAGCGCTGGTTGAGGGACGGCAGGCTCAGATCGAGACCGCTGCCCTGGAAGCGCTCCAGCACATGTCCGGCAAGGTCATCCACGAAAGCGGGCTGCACACGGCTGTCCGCAGGATACTGGCGCTTTTGGGCTTCCTGCCCTGCGGGGACGGGCGCGACGGCCCCGGGCGACACGAAGTCCGTCCTGACCAGGGCACTGACCGTCCCCTGCACCGTGGGACCGGCCAGCGTGCCCGGCTCCGTGGCGGGCGTGGCCACCGACGGCGGGGGCGGGGGAGGCGTCTCGCGCAGCAGGTTCATGAGGGGCGCCAGGGCCGTGCCTTCCAGCTTCGCATCCAGCCAGGTCACGGCGTCCTTGCGCCAGGCATCGCGGGTGGCATCGTCACGGGTCAGCCACACGGCGGCCCCGGCCACCAGCAAAAGGGCCAGCAGGGCCAGACAGCCCAGCTTGTGTCCGCCGCGTGACGTCCTGGGGGCGGGCAGGTCATCCAGCCGTCCGCCGGACGGGGACGCGGAGGCGGGGGTAGCGAACCGGCTTTGCACCGGTGCCTTGGTTTCCAGTTTCATGCAGGACCTCCGGGCGGCGGGAAGGCACGCCCATAAAAACTCGCTGCCGACGGTACGGCAGGCTGTGGGCATGCTAGCATCCCGGCACACGGCTGTGAAGGCATTTTGCGCTGCCCTCCCCGCCGCTGCCCGGCGGGCCCGATGCGCCTTGGGCCCCTGCATGGCCCGAAGTTTTTGTTCCTGGAGAATGCGCTCCAGCCGCCCCGGGGGACAGCCTGAAACAAAAATCGTGCCAACTGCCTGTTTTTCCGAAAAAACCCTCTCTTCCCCGGCGGGCATGGACGCCCCGGCAGCCGCACCGGCAGCGGGAAAAAAGCATTTCCCTCTGTTGACGCCCCCCTTTCGCCATGCTAATCACGAACCCCTACTAACAATGGGCAGCCGGACGCCAAAGGCACGGCTGCCGCTTTCACCTTTTAACCGGAATAGCCGCAGAGGGAGCGGATACTATGCCGAATTACGTTTACTTTCTTCTTGCCGTAGCCGGCCTCATCGTGGGCTACATCATCTACGGTTCCATCGTCGCCAAAATCTTCGGTGCGGACGAAAACCGCCCCACCCCCGCCAAGACCATGGCCGACGGCGTCGACTACGTCGAAATGCCCGTGTGGAAGGTCTGGCTCATCCAGCTGCTGAACATCGCCGGTGTGGGCCCCGTCTTCGGCCCCATCCTGGGCGCCCTGTACGGCCCCAGCGCCCTGCTGTGGATCGTTATCGGCACCATCTTCGCCGGTGCCGTGCATGACTACTTCTCCGGCATGCTCTCCGTGCGTTACAAGGGCGCCAACGTGCCCACCATCGTGGGTTACAACCTGGGCAACGTGGCCAAGCAGGTGATGCGCGTGTTCGCCGTCATCCTCCTGCTGCTCGTGGGCGTGGTCTTCGTGGCCGCTCCCGCCGGCCTGCTGGCCAAGCTGACTCCCGACTACATGGACCAGATGTTCTGGGTCGCCGTCATCTTCGCCTACTACTTCCTGGCCACCATCCTGCCCATCGACAAGATCATCGGCCGCCTCTACCCCCTGTTCGGCGCCGTGCTGATCATCATGGCCGTGGGCATGACCGTGACCATGTTCACCAACGGTTGCGAGTTCTACAACTGGGCCTCCTTCCCCAATAACCATCCCCAGCAGCTGCCCATCTTCCCGCTGGTGTTCATCACCATCGCCTGCGGCGCCCTGTCCGGCTTCCACGCCACCCAGTCGCCCCTGATGTCCCGCTGCCTGTCCAATGAAAAGCAGGGCAAGGCCGTGTTCTACGGCGGCATGGTGGCCGAAGGCTTCATCGGCCTCGTGTGGGCCACCGTGGGCATGACCTTCTACACCAGCCCCGAAGCCCTGGCCGCTGCCGGCGGTCCCGCCAACGTGGTCAACGAGACCGCCCGCGCCCTCATGGGCCCCGTCGGCGGCGTGCTGGCCATCCTGGGCGTGGTGGCCCTGCCCGTCACCTCCGGTGACACGGCCTTCCGTGCCGCCCGCCTGACCATCGCCGAAATGTTCAACTTCAAGCAGTCCGCCATCCCGGCCCGTCTGGCCATCGCCATCCCGATCTTCGCCATCGGCGTGGTGCTGAACTTCGTGGACTTCAACGTGATCTGGCGTTACTTCGGCTTCGCCAACCAGGCCCTGGCCGCCATCATGCTCTGGGCCTCCGGCGCCTACCTGTACCGCAAGCATCGTCTGCACTGGATCTGCACCGTGCCCGCCACCTTCATGACGGCCGTGTGTATCTCCTACATCTGCTATGAGCCCAAGATGGGCTTTGGCATGGGCATCGAGATCGCCGACATCATCGGCGTGATCGTGGCCGTCGTCAGCCTGGTCGCCTTCCTGGCTCTGGGCCGCAAGCCCATCGCCGGTGCTCCCAGCATCGACGAAGTGTAGCGCTCACCGCTCCACAGCCACGCACAAGGGCAGGGATCTTCCCTGCCCTTTTTTCGTGCCGATGGTACGGCGCGCCCGGCCTGACCGCCCGGCATTGCGCCGTGCCCTGAGGCAGCGTATAACCCTGCTGTCCGGCCGCTTGTGTCCTACGGCCGTCAGACCGCCATCACAGAACAGGAGATATCCATGCGCACCCCCAACATCCTGACCATTGCCGGTTCCGATTCCGGCGGCGGTGCCGGCATCCAGGCCGACCTCAAGACCATCATGGCCCTGGACGGCTACGGCATGAGCGTCATCACGGCCCTGACCGCCCAGAACGGCCTGGGCGTCACCGGCATCCACGCGCCCGAGCCCGAATTCGTCGTGCTGCAGCTGCGCGCCGTGCTGGACGGTTTTCCCGTGCACGCCGCCAAGACCGGCATGCTGTTCTCGGCCGGCATCATCAACGCCCTGGCCGACGCCCTGCGCGACCGCAGCTTCCCGCTGGTGGTGGACCCTGTTTCCGTGAGCCAGAGCGGCAGCCGCCTGCTGCGTGAGGATGCCGTGGAGGCCCTCAAGGAACGCATGATCCCCGGCTGCGACCTGCTGACCCCCAACCGCCCCGAAGCCGAGATGCTCACCGGCATGACCATCAGCTGCAGCGATGACGCCGCTGCCGCCGGTGAGGCGCTCATCAGGATGGGCGCCAAGGCCGTTCTCATCAAGGGCGGTCATATGGAAAGCTCCATCGTGGTCACGGACTGCCTCTGCCAGGCCGGACAGGCGCCCAAGTTCCTGCCCCAGCCCAAGGTGGAGACCAACAACAACCACGGCACCGGCTGCACCCTGTCGGCCGCCATCGCCACCGGCCTTGGCCACGGCCTGCCCCTGCAGGTGGCCGTGACCCGCGCCCAGGAATTCCTCAACCTTGCCCTGCGCAAGAGCTACGCGCCCGGCAAGGGCTGCGGGCCCGTCAACCACGCCGCCCGCCGCCAGGCATCATTGCAAAACTGACCGGGGGAAAGGGCTGCGGGAAAGGGACCTCCTGTGCATGACGCAAGAAGGGCCCTCTCCCCGGCCCCTGTCCCTCTCCGGATGCGCCCTGCCCCTCAAAAACGCGCCCCGGTGAGAGCCCGGCAGGCCATGGCCTTCCACCTCGGCAGGGGATGGGAAAACGCCCTTCCCCGGCATCAAGCCCAAGAGTTGCGGATGCCGGTCCCTTCCCTGCGGAAAAAGACTTCCGGGCAGGCACCTGACCGTCACCAGGCCGGACTGCGGCCCCGCCGCCCTTCTTTCCTTCCACATCAACCCCAAAGCCTCCATGCCGGACATTTCTTCCACCATGCGTCTCAGGCTGTTGCTGGCCTATGACGGCAGCCGTTACTGCGGCTGGCAGATCCAGGACATCCCCACCCCGCCGCCCACCGTGCAGGCCGCCGTGGAAGCCGCCGTGGGCCGCATCGCCGGGCGACCCGTGCGCGTGTTCGGCTCCGGTCGCACCGATGCGGGCGTCCATGCCCACGGTCAGGTGGCCCATTGCGATGTGCCCCGCCGCCCCGGTCTGGACTGGCGTCACGCCCTCAATGCCCTGCTGCCTGCGGACGTGCGCGTCCTGCACTGGCAGGAGGCCGCCCACGACTTCCATGCCCGCATCAGCGCCCTGCGCAAGACCTATGTGTATGACTTCTGGCAGGAGAAAGGCTTCGTGCCGCCCCGGCTGGCGCCCTTCGTCTGGCGCAGCGGCCCCCTGGACGCCGGGGCCATGCGCGCGGCCCTGCCCTTTTTGCTGGGCAGGCATGACTTCGCCAGCTTCCAGAACGCGGGCACCGAGATGGAAAGCACGGTGCGCGAGCTCCAGGCCGCCACACTGACGGAACTGCCGCCCGTGGAGTTCATGCCGCCCTACCTGCCCTGCCTGCGCCTGACCGTCACGGCCAACGGTTTTTTGAAGCAGATGGTCCGCAACATGGCCGGACTGCTGGCCGCCTGCGGCCGCCACAAGCTGCGCCCCGACCAGATCCCCGCCATCCTTGAGGCCGCCGACCGCCGCGCCCTGCCCAGCCCCACGGCCCCGCCGCAGGGCCTGGCCCTGGCCCATGTGGAGTACCCGGACTAAGTCCTGTCTGCCTCCCTGAACATAGAAAGACCACCCGCCGGCGGGTGGTCTTTTGTTTTGTCCCGCTGATTCCCGGCAGGCAGGCGAACGCCCTGCCCTTTTCCTTTCCGGAAAAGAGCTTCCTTATTTTCCACTATCTGGAATGATATGCTGGTATCCTGAAAACGGCATCATGCCGTTCTTCATGCTCGACGGTCCCGATAGCGGGCAGCGGCCGTTCCCCGGAGACCGGCCGCCCCTTTGCCTGCCGCGTTTCCCGCAGCCTGTCTCCATCGCTCTACGCCGGTAAGGGCCGGAGCCTCCGCACCAGCAAAAAAGGACGCCCCGCAGTAGCAGAGCGTCCTTCTTCTGTAGCCATCCTCCCGGCAGGGGGATGTCCTTGGGGTCGTCGTCAGTATCTACCGGGATACGGCATCCCGCCTGTTATGGGCTTCCACGAACGCATTATAGGCTTCCTGGGCTTCCTGCAGCACCAGATTGAGCTGGCGGCGCGTCGCATTGCTGAACGCATCCTCCTGCCCCTGGGCCACGGTGCGGGGGAAGAGATCGGCCTTGTCCAGAAAAGCCTGCCAGAGACGCCGCTCTTCTTCCGTCATGCCCCGGGTGTGGCTACGGGCCACGGCCAGGGCATCTTCCATCTCCTTGCGCCAGCCCGCCACGGCCACGGTGTCGGGATTGCCCTCGCGCAGCAGGATGCCGCCCAGCAGGAAGCGGCTGAACAGGAAGCGGGCCGAGCTGATGGCTTCTTTCAGCGGATTGCCCTGAAGCAGCACGTCCTCGGCCTGGCGGCTGCGATCACGCACCAGCACCAGCAGGGCATCACGGGCCCTGGAAAACTCGGCATGCGCGTCCTGCAGGCGACGCAGCAGCTTCTTGCCCTGCGCGCCGTCGTCCACGATGCTGTCGTCCAGGGCGTACTTGCGGAACGCCGTGCCCAGCTTTTCCATGCTGGCCAGCGTCCGCCGCATGGTGGCCATCAGATCCCGCAAACGGGCGGCATCGGCCTCGCCCCACACGGATTTTTCCACAGCGGGCCTGTCGTCCAGCTCCGCAGGGCGCTGCGGCTCCTTGCCCAGCAGCCAGGTACGCATATAGTCCTCGGCCTGCCGCAGCAGATGACCGGCATGGATGCCCGCCACATCGGCCCAGCGCCAGACGGCATTACCGGCATCCAGCACCCTGGCGGCCGCGGCCGCTTCCTCTGCCGGGGCCGGAACCTCCGGCGCCTGCGGACCGGCGGCGGCCTTCGCCACCACGGCGGACGCGGTCTCCTTGTCCAGCGCCGCTTTGGGGGCGCTCTCTTCCTGACAGGCACACAGGCCGAAAGCCAGTGCCATGAGGCACACCAGCCACAGAAAACGAACGGGACGCCGCATCATTCCACATGCTCCGCGATCCAGGCATCGAGCCCGGTCAGATCAGGCCCCCAGGGGAAATCCCCGCCCCTGAGATCAGGCCCGGTGCCGTAGAACAGGGTGCCCACCTCTTCGGCGGCATTGCGGTCCGTGGAGGCGTCGCCCACCATGAGCACCTCGTCAGGCAGGACGCAGGCCTTGTCCACGATCATGGCCAGCAGCTTGGCCTTGGACGGCGGCGAGCCGTAGATGCCCGTAAAGCAGCTGTCCAGGCCGCGTTCCTTGAGGATGAAGTTCAGTTCTTCGTGCGGTGCGCCGGAGCAGACATAGAGCGGCAGTTTGCCCTGCCAGTGTTCCAGCACCCGGGCGATGCCGGGGATGAGCTCGCAGCGGCGCACTTCGTCCAGGGCGTATTCGGCAAAGCGCCTGCCCCACTCCTCGGACTCGGCGGGCGTGATCTCCCTGTCCAGGATCTCGCGGAAGAACCATTCGAATTTTTTGTAACGGCTCACGCCGCCGTGCACGGTATGGTACATGACGAAGCGGTCGCGGGCCTCCTCGCCGTAGGGCTCGGCCAGACGGGCAAAGGCGCGCGTCTTGACCGGCACGCTGTCGAGGATCACGCCGTCACAGTCGAAAACAAGACATTTCAGGGCCATGCAGACTCCTTGTTCGCGCCGCCGGGGACGACGCCGTACAGGAAGGATACGGGGACAGGCCCACGCCCCGCCGCCAAAGCGGGCGAGCCTTGCGGGCCGGAGCCGGAAGACGGCACACACCGCCTGCCGGTCAGGAAAAATACCGGGGATGCGGGGACGCCGGGCATTCCCGCCCGGGGCTACGATCGCTCCGGGCATCCGCTGCGGTCGCGGTGACCGATGGGACGTGCCGGGACACCGCCCACGATGGTGAAGGGAGCCACATCACGGGTGACCACGGCGCCCGCGCCCACCACAGCCCCCCGGCCGATATGCACGTCGGGCGTGATGACGCAGTTGGCCCCGATCCAGACATCGTCCCCGATGACGATCTCGCCCGGATGGTGCCCCTGTTGCAGGATGGGCACATCATGCCGGGAAAAACAGTGGTTGGCGGCCCGCAGCACCGTGCCGGGGCCCACGGCCACATGCCTGCCCATGACGATACGCCCGCCGTCGGCCGCCACATGGGCATAGGGCGAGATGGACACGCGGTCGCCCAGGACAAGCTCGCCGTCCCCGGCCGTGATGATGCAGCCCCGCCCCAGCCGGACGGCATCGCCCAGCCGCATGTGGCGACAGCCCACGAAGCTCAGGCCCGTGCCGAAGCGTACCGAACCGCAGCCGGCAAAGAGCCAGCGCCAGGCCAGCCAGCGCAGGGCCAGGCCCAGCGGCGTGGGTATCCAGGCGAAACAGGCTATCCAGAGCTCTTCCCAGGCAGCCCGGAGGCGGGACGGCAGATCCATCTACTTCGCGTACTCCCGCATGAGGGCATCCCCTTCCATGAGCCGCGTCACGCGGGCCAGGTCTTCAGGGGTATCCACGCTCCAGGTGCGGGCATCGGTGGGCACCATGCGGACTTTTTCCCCATGTTCGAGGATGCGCATCATGTCCACGGACTCGCAGATCTCCAGCGGGCTTTCCTCCATCTCGTTGAAGCGGATCAGGTAGTCACGGCGGAAGGGGATGATGCAGACCTGCTTGCGCATGGGCACCTTGTCGGCCCCCTTTTTGCGGGAGGGGATGGGCTCGCGCGAGAAGTAGAGGGCATCGTTGTTGCGGTCCACCACGACCTTCACCTCGTTGGGGTCCTCGAACTCTTCCAGGGTGTCCATGTCGGCCATGAGGTTGACCACATTGATGGTAGGATCCTTGAGCATGGGTTCCACAGCGGCGTCGATCATGCCGGGCAGCACCATGGGCTCGTCCCCCTGCACCATGACCACGATGTCCGCCTTCCGGCCCGTGGCCGCCTCGATCTTGAGCAGGGCCTCGGCCGTGCGGGTGGAACAGCGTACATGATGGTCGCCGGTCATGACGCACGCAAGGCCAGCCTCCTTGCAGTAATCTTCGATGACCGTGTCACAGGTGGCCACATAGGTGGCGGAAAGGCAGCGGCTCATGGCCGTGCGGAAGGCCACATGGCCCACCATGGGCACACCGTGGATCAGGGCCAGAGGTTTGCCGGGAAAGCGGCTGGAGCCCATGCGGGCGGGGATGATGGCGATGATGTTCATAACTTCTCCCTGGGCAGGGACTGCCCGGCAAGGGGATGACGGGAAGACGGGCGCGGCCCCCGGCGGACGTTTCATGACCGGGACGGGCCTGGCGCCGCATGGGAAAAGCCCGGAGCCGGGCACACGCCGGTGGCACCGGCAGGCAGGCCGCCGGAAAACGTGCGGCCTCAGTCGTCGGTGGATACCAGATAGCCGCCCTGGCTCTGCAATTCCGGGTGGATCTGGCGGTGTTCCTCTTCCATGACGCGCAGGATGCCCTGCCCCAGGTCGACGGTCAGCGGCGGCACCAGCTTGCGGCCCATCCGGGGCATGAAGGCATAGGGCGTCACCTGATAATGCCCGCTGTTGGGGTCGTTCTGGTATCTGATCTCCAGCTCCTTGCCCAGCATCTCGCCGATCATCCTGAACAGATCGGCCACGCGCATGGGCTGGTTGCCGGAGATGATGATGTTCTGGTTGGCGAACTCCGGCCCCAGGACATGGAGGGTGGCGGAGGAGGCATCATCCACGTGCACGTACTCGCGCAGGGCCGTGGGCGTCCCGTAATAGGTGATGCTGCCCGTGGTCAGGGCCTCGTGCACGAAGCGGTGGATGGCATTGCGCATGTCGGCACGGGGGCCGTACAGGGAACCGTAGCGCAGGATGGTATACGGCAGGCCGTACATGGCCTGGTAATTCTCGATGTAGATCTCGCAGGCCTGCTTGCTGCACCGGTAGAAGCCGCCGGACTTGCCGTAGACATAGAGCGAGCTGGCAAAGATGTAGCGCCCGGTACCGGCCCGGCGGCAGGCCTCCAGGACCATGACGTTGCCCACCACGTTGAGGCGGGCCGTATCCACGGGGCGCTCGTTGGCTTCGCCGATGTCGGCGATGCCCGCGTAGTTGAAGACCACCTCGGCCCCTTCCACGGCGGCCTGCACGCAGTCCTCGTCCAGGATGCTGCCCACCACCATCTTCTGGTCGTCACGCAGCCAGGGAGAAGGACGCACGTCCACGATGGTCACGTCGTGCCCGGCATCGGAGAGCTTGTCACAGATATGCGATCCCAAAAAACCGGAACCGCCGAAAACAGTCACCTTCACGGCCTTCCTCCCGATGCCCTGCCCTACGCTCCGGCGGGCCGTGCGGCCGCCTGCCAGAGGAAGACCGAATCGATGCCGTAGGCGATGAAGCGGCAGCCCGCCGCCACCTGACGGCGCAACTCATCGGGGTCGGGCTGCACCACATGCAGGCCCATGCGGGCATGATGCCGCCGGCAGGCCTCATGGATGCGGGCCATGACGGCCTTGAAATCAGGATGGTCGAACTGCCCCGTCAGGCCCATGGAGCCGGAAAGGTCATAGGGGCCCACCATGATGGCATCCAGACGCGGCTGGGAAAGGATGGCGTCCAGCTCCTCCACGGCGCGGATGTGCTCGATCTGGGCCACCAGGAAGATCCGGGGCGCCGTGTCCCGCATGTAGGCATCGAAATCCCTGCCGAAGGCATTGGCCCGGCAAAAGCCCACGCCGCGGTTCTCGCGCAGGGGCTCTCCGTCCCGGCGGCCGTCGTCGTGGCCGGGATACGTGGCCCAGCTGATGGCCTGGTCCAGCTGTTCCCGGCTCTCTATCATGGGAAAGATCAGGCCCTGTGCGCCCGCCTCCAGCGCGGCCTTGATGGCGGTCTTGGAAGCGATGGGCAAACGGGCAAAGGGCGCAGCCCCGCCGCACTGGATGGCACGGAAGATGTCGGGCAGGCCGGTGCGGCCGAAGGAACCGTGCTCCATGTCCACCGCCACCCAGTCATAGCCGGCACGGGCCATCAGCTCCGCCACATCGGCGGAAGGCAGCTGCAGCCAGGTGCCGATGGTGGGTTCATCCTTTGCCAGTTTGGCGCGAATATCATGAATATCCATAGGAAACGGCTTGCCGCCGCCGGGCTTGGGTTATGCCGAAAGGCCCGGTCAGCATAGCGCGAGGCAGCACGGGGCGCAAGCAGGCCCCGAAGAAGGGAACGGCAGACGGATGGCATAAAAAAACCCGCCCGGAACCGGGCGGGGGAGCGCCGGGCCATGAGGAGGAAGGGCCACGGCTGCGTGGTGCGCTCTAGAAGTATGCGTCGCCAGAGGTGAAAAATGCGGCACGGAGTCTGGCGGGCCGTGCCGCACTGGAGAAAATACTGTTTGACCAAACAAACAGCCACGCACGAAACGAGATTACGCAGAGCCTGCTCTGCCGTCAAGTGTTTGCTCCAAAATTCACGAAGATTTTTCTCCATGGATCTTGGAATGGGGCCATCCGTTGGGCTGGTTATTTTTTATGAAATTTTTTATGAAAAATCCATCTTTTTTTTGAGGAAAAAACAAATTCAAAAATGGCAATGCAATACGCTGGATTTGCATATTTTTTTGCCAAAATTCCCCGAATTTCCTGCAGGGGCCCCGAATTTATTTTTTCGCCAAACTTTTGTTGCTGTCGCAACTAGCACGGAAAATGGCCGCTGTACAGGAAAATATGACAGGCCCCGCCATCATGTTATTTTTTTCACAACATATGTCATCCTCCAACGGATGACAAGTCCCCTGCCCTGACCTATACTGCCCATGCTGCGCTCCGTATCCGGGAGCGCCTGCTCCGAACACAACCATTCCTGTCATAAAGGAGTCATCCCATGAAAGAGATCAGAGCTGCCGCGCGCGAGCGCATGAAGGGTCACTGCCGCGTCTGCCCCGTTTGCGATGGCAAGGCCTGCTCCGGTGAAGTGCCCGGCATGGGCGGCCTGGGCACCGGTGCCAGCTTCCGCAACAACCGCGAAGCCCTCAATGCCTGCAAACTCAACATGACGGCCCTGCACGACGCCCGCGAGCCCCGCACCAACTGCACCATCCTGGGCATCGACCTGAGCTTCCCCGTCATGGCGGCCCCCATCGGCGGCGTCTCTTTCAACATGAGCGATGCCATGAGCGAAGACGACTACATCTTCGCCATCCTGGAAGGCAGCCGCGCCGCCGGTGTCATCGGCTGTACCGGTGACGGCGTGCCGCCCTTCATCATCGACGCCGCCGTCAAGGCCCTGAAGGCCTGCAACGGCCACGGCATCCCCTTCATCAAGCCCTGGGAAGGCAAGGAACTGTTCGAAAAGATCGACCGCGTGCTGGCCGACGGCAGCCCCATCCTGGGCGTGGACGTGGACGCCGCCGGTCTCATCACCCTGCGCAAGATGGGCCGCCCGGTCATGCCCATGTCCGTGACGGAACTGGAGACCGTGGTGCGCTATGTGCATGACATGGGCCGCAAGTTCATCGTCAAGGGCATCATGACCCCCGACGACGCCCATCGCGCCATCGACGCCGGCTGCGACGCCATCGTGGTCTCCAACCACGGCGGCCGCGTGCTGGACCACTGCCCCGGCACCGCCACCGTGCTGCCCGCCATCGCCGATGCCGTGCGCGGCAAGATCACCATCCTGGCCGACGGCGCCGTGCGTGACGGCGTGGACGTGCTCAAGATGCTGGCCCTGGGCGCCGACGCCGTGCTGGTGGGCCGCCCGCTCTGCATCGCGGCCATCGGCGGCGGTGTGGAAGGCGTGACCAAGTACTGGCAGCAGATGCAGGGCCAGCTGGTGCAGGCCATGCTGCTCACCGGCTGCGCTTCCCTGGCCGACGTGCGCGAGCACATCATCTATCGCGGCTAGTTTTTCCGGCGAACCTGCGGGGAGGGGCGGCAGCCCCTCCCTTCTTTCTTTTGCCCCGGCGGGCCCCGGCACCGGCGGCCTCCCCTGCCTGCCCCTGCGGCAGGTTCTTTTTTTTCAAAGGACATCATCATGCAGTTTTCCGTGGATACCGACCGCTGTGTCTCCTGCGGCCTGTGCCTTTCCGACTGTCTGCCCCGCGCGCTGGGCATGGACGAGGAAGGCCACCCCTACATCAAGGACGAACGCCTGTGCATGCACTGCCACCACTGCCTGGCCCTCTGCCCCACGGGCGCCATCAGCGTGGACGGGCACAATCCTGACGCCTCCCGTCGCATCCTCAATGCCTGGCCCCAGCCCGAACAGCTGGAGAACCTCATCAAGGGCCGCCGCTCCGTGCGCCAGTACCGGCCGGAAAACGTGGACCCGGCCCTGCTGCAGCAGGTGCTGGACGTGAGCGCCCACGCCCCCACCGGCGTCAATGCCCGCAAGCTCTGGGTGGGCGTCATGGACGACATGGACCGTATGCAGGCCTTCCGTGAGGACGTCTATGCCCGCCTGGCGGACAAGGCCCTTCACAATGCCCTGCCCCAGTGCCGCCGCACGGCTTTCTTCGCCGCGGCACCGCGCCTGTGGAAGGAACAGGGCATCGACGGCATCTTCCGCGGCGCGCCCCACTTCGTGCTGGCGGGCAATGCCAAGGACGCTCCCTGCCAGGAGCAGGATCCGCTCATCTATCTTTCGTACATGGAGCTCTACGCCCAGAGCCTGGGGCTGGGCACCACCTGGTGCGGCCTGCTCTACTGGTGTCTGCAGCTCATGCTGCCCGAACTCCTGCCCGAACTGGGCCTGCCCGAGACCCACAGCTTCCAGTACGCCATGCTGCTGGGCGAGCCTGCCATCCGCTATGCGCGTACGGTGGAATACGGTCCGGCCACGGTGCACCGCATCCAGTGGAAGTAACGCTTTTTTCATCCCGCCGGGGCGGAGGGGGATGCCTCTCCGCCCGGTGATGACGGACGGCGGCATGCGGGCCTTCCCGCATGGCCGCCTTTTTTTGCCGCCTTGCCGCCGGTCTGTCGGCGCCGGGCCCCCCGGCGGCGTTGACCTGGGCACGGCTTTCCTGCACCATCTTGACAGGAAGGCCTTTCAGGAATATTTTGCCAAATGATCAAATAAAGGGACAACATGCAGCACAACAAGGAATTCATCGAGGCACAGGCCCGGATCTTCAAAGCCCTGGGCCATCCCAGCCGTCTGCTGATGGTCGATGCCCTGCGCGACGGTGAAAAATGCGTCTGTGACCTGCAGGCCCTGGTGGGGGACGACATGTCCACCATCTCCAAGCATCTGGCTGTCCTGCGTGATGCCGGTGTGGTCACCCGGCGCAAGCAGGGCGTGAACATCTATTACAGCCTTGCCCTCTGCTGCCTGGACCAGTTCCTGGCCTGTACCGGCCAGCTGCTGGAAAAGCGCATCCTGAGCCAGATGGACATGCTGCGGAACAAATAGGCAGGCCCGCTGCGGCGGGATTTTTTTACCCTCAAATTTGGCAATTTTGCCAATAAGGAGTATTTATGGACAAGAGCCCTTCCTCACCGCGTCCTTTTTCCGCCCCGCGTTACGCCCTGACCCTGCTGGCCGTGCTGCTGGCCTGGACGGGCCTGTACGTATCCATCCAGCCGCTGGCCACCTGGCTGACCTTCGACCTGCTCTCCCTGACGCCCGGCGGGGCCCCGGGCCTGGCTCTGGAATTCTTCCTCTATGACAGCGCCAAGATCCTGCTCCTGCTGGTGCTGATGGTCTATTGCATCGGCTGGCTGCGGGCCGGGCTGCATGTGGAGCGGGTACGCGACTATCTTTCCGGCAAGGGCCGGGGCATCGGCTATCTGCTGGGGGCCACGTTCGGCGCCATCACGCCCTTCTGTTCCTGCTCCAGCATCCCGCTCTTCCTGGGCTTCACCATGGCCCGCATCCCGCTGGGCATCACCATGGCCTTCCTCATCACCTCGCCGCTCATCAACGAGATCGCCGTGGTCCTGCTCTGGGGCCTGCTGGGCTGGAAGTTCACCGTGGTCTATGTGGTCGTCGGCATGGCGGCCGGTATGCTGGGCGGCTGGCTGCTGGATCTGCTCCGCGCCGAACGCTGGTTGCAGCCCTTCCTGCGCGGCATGCTGGGGGTCTCCGGCCAGGCGGCGCGGGATGAACGCAACACCCGTCTGGGGCTGGAAGAGCGGCACCGTTTCGCCTGGGACGAGATGACCGGCATCTTCCGCCGCGTCTGGCGCTGGGTCATCATCGGTGTGGGTCTGGGGGCGCTCCTGAACGGCTTCGTGCCGCAGGACTGGTTCGCCGCCCATCTGGGCCAGGGGCAGTGGTGGTCCGTCCCGGTGGCCGTCCTGGTGGGCATCCCCCTGTACAGCAATGTCACGGGCGTGGTGCCCATCATGGAGAGCCTGCTGCTCAAGGGCCTGCCCGTGGGCACCACCCTGGCCTTCTGCATGAGCACGGTGGCCGCCAGCCTGCCCGAGATGCTCATGCTCAAGCAGGTCATGCGCTGGCAGCTGCTGGCCCTTTTCCTGGGCCTGTTGCTGGTCATCTTCACCCTGGTGGGCTGGCTGTTCAACAGCCTGCAGCTCACGCTGTTCTAGCATAAAGCGGGCCCGTGCCTCATGCCGCACGGGCCTTTGCTCCGGTCTCACAACGGTCACGGCAGGGGCAAAGCAGGGGGCGTACACGTCCTCCCCGCATCGTGGCGGAGGGCGGCCCCCCCATCCCGCCCTGCCGCTTCCTCTCAATATCCTGCCAAAGGAGGCAGCATCATGATCATCAAAGTCCTTGGTCCCGGTTGCTCCAAATGTGCCGAAGCGTACGAGATCGTCAGCAAGGCGGTGGCCGCTTCCGGCAGCGACGCCACGGTGGAAAAAATCACCGACCTGCGGGAGATCATGGCCCTGGGCGTGCTGGCCACCCCTGCGGTGGTCATCGATGGCGGCATCATGTGCACGGGGCGCGTCCCCAGTGCGGAAGAAGTTCGGGGCTGGCTCGGCGCCTAGCCTTTCGGCGGTCACGCCATACCACGGGAAATGACGGTCGCGCAGTACTGGCGATGTCTGGTCTGCGCGACCTGTGCTGCAACCATGCCAAGATACCGAGCCGTGTGGCGGACGCCCTTCCTGCCTTCAACCTGAGCCCATGCCCGGCCTGCCTCTCTCTCCGCCCCCCGGACAGATCTCCGTCCTCACGTCTGGGGCCGGCAGTCACAAAAAGAGGACTTTCTTTCCCGCTCCCCGCCTTGTGGAGCGCGCACGTCCCCTGGCCCGCCCCGGCCATACCTCCCTTTCCTCCGTGACCATAGCCCCCTCGCTTCCATTCTCCCGGGCAGGGACAGCCAATGCCGCAGGAGCGTTGCTCCGGCCGGAAAAGCCGTCTATGCTGGCGGCAAACATCATGGGAGGTCATCCATGCCGAAACTGCGTCTTCTGCTTTGCTGTCTGGCCCTGCTCTTTCTGGCGGCCCCGGCCATGGCCGAAGAAGATGAGCTGGCCCCGGGCTTCGATCGCTGCATGGAACAGAGCGGCGGCGTCACCACAGAGATGCTGAATTGTCTGCAGCAGGCCTACGAGTACTGGGACGCCCGGCTCAATACCAATTACAAAAAGGCCCGGCAGGCCTGCAAAAGCTCCAGTGATCCCAAGGCCTGCTCGGACAAGCTGCTCAAAGGCCAGCGGGCCTGGGTCCAGTACAAGGAAGTTTTCACCGATCTGGTGCAGCTGCCCAACGAAGGCGGCAGTATGGCCCGTCTGAATTCCATGAGCTTTTTGACCGGAGAGACCCGCAAACAAGCCCTGCTGCTGGGACAGATCGCCGGAGAATAGGCAGCTTCCGGGCCGTGAGGTCTGGAAAAATGCGTGTCTGTCCTGCCCAAGACCGGCACCGCCTGCGTCATAATCATGCCCTTGGAAGTCCGCTCCCGGCCCGATCCGGGCTGTCAGCGAACCCCTTGGGGATGCGATCCGCTCCCGGCCTCGCCGGACCCTTCCGCAACCCTACCGTCCTCTCCTGTGCCTTTTCCCAGGGCCTCTGCCTGCGCGGAGGTCTTTTTCATATCTCCAGCTTAGGGACTCTTTCCTCCTGACTCTGCTGTGCCCCCGCTCTGTTTTCTTCCCTCCCCGCAGCAAGGATCGTCGGCAATCCGAAGAGCTTCTGCTGCCTCCGGTGCCATGCGGCATCGCCTTGCCTGAAACAAAAAAATCCCCTGCCGCTCAAAAGCGACAGGGGACAAAGAGTCGAACCGCTTATGGCCCGTTAGACCATGCGAGAGATGATGTCCATGCGTTCACCGCGCAGCATGGCGATGGGCGGCACTTCGATGAGCGTATGGCAGCCGGCCTGCAGGCGGGTCGTGGCGCGAGCGCAGGAGACCAGCACCTGAGCGGTCAGGGCCGGGTTGTTGATGCGCATGTCGAACTTGAGGATCTGGTTGTCGGTCATGCCGGAGGCACCGGTGCGCTCCATGAGCACGCCGTGGGACTGGTCGGCCACGAAAACCAGTTCTTCGCGGTCACGGCACTGGCGCACGTCCAGCGGATCGTGGGCGAAGTAATCGTCGGCCTTGATGCGGGCCGTCACGTCAGCCAGATTTTCACCTTCTTCCAGCACCACATAGACCAGGCGCGAATGGCGACCGCCACCCACGGGGATGGTGATGGACACGGCATCGGCCACGCCCTTGATGGCGCGGGCAGCCACGGAATGCCCCATGGAACGGCCACGGCCGAAGTTGGTGAAGGTGGTGCCGCGGGGCACCATGGCTTCGAACAGGGCGCGCAGCACGGAGTCCGTGCCGGGGTCCCAGCCGGCGGCCGTGATGCTGACGCTGTTACCGGCCTTGGCGGCGGCATCCAGACGGGCCACGGTGGCGGGGATCTCGGTGTGGATGTCGAAGCTGTCCACACAATTGTAACCCTGCTTCAGAAAAGCTTCCGCCGTTTCCGGGATGCTGCGCGAAGGCCCGCACAGGGCGATGACGTCGGGGCGGCCCTGGGCAGCTTCCAGGCTGGCCAGATCGGCAAATTCGGGCAGGCCACGCAGGGCATGGCTCTGCGTGCCCAGAGATTCGGCACGGCGGATCACGCCGAGGCACTGGCAATCAGGGGCGGCAAGGGCCGCTTCCACCACACGGGTACCGATATTGCCGAGACTGTGGACGGCGAGAGTAAACTTTTTCATATGCATTCCTTTGGCAAAAAACCGGGAGCGGCCTCCTGGCCACTCGCAAGACATTCCTGACTTGGTCAGTAGGCCATTTTTTTAGATGTAAGTGCCGCCCGTCGTCAAGGGCATGCTGTCTCCCCGCTCTACAGGCAAAAAGAAAACATCCGGCTCCCGAATGCCGCGAACCCCAGGCGCTTCTTTTGCCGATCCCCCTCTTTCCGCAAAGGCGGAAAACTCACCTCGCACATCGCGCAATATCTATTTCAACCTCCCGCAACCCTTGATTTTTCGAAAAGCAACCCAAAGTTGCCCGATTGCAACCGATAATGGGTTGCCTGCTGCGAGCAAGTATGATTAGGTAAAAATTCCCATTTGGGAATCAACCGACAGCACCGCTGTCCAACGCATCGAGGTATGTATAAAAAAACTTTGGATCCTGCTGGCCTGCGCCCTGCTTCTGTCCACCACCTCCCTCGCGTCGGCTGCCTGCTCTCCTGAGGAAGCTCAGAAGAAAGCCAACGAATTCGCTGCCGCCGTCCAGAAAAAATCCCAGGCTGACCCCCAGGGCTACGCCAAGATCATGCAGGAACTGCAGCCCCAACTGCTGAAACTCCAGCAAGAACAGAATCTGGAAAATATGTGCAAGTTCTATGATGATGCGCTGGAAAAGCTGAAGTAAATCTTGCCTGCCGAAGAGGTGGCCTTGCGCCACCTCTTTTTTTCTCCTCTCCGCAATCTTTCCTATGAAAAACGCACGGATCCGACTTGGGCAGGAGATCCTGCGCCGACGCAAAGCCATGGGCATGACGCAGGAAGAACTGGCCTCCCGCATGGGTGTTTCGCGCCAGTCCGTTGCCAAATGGGAAACAGGCCTGTCGTCCCCGGACATCGACCGGCTTGCCCTGCTGCGGGACGTGCTGCAGACGAGTCTTGATGAACTCATCGCTCCCGCAGGCCGGGAGCTCATTCCGGAACCTGTCCCTCCTGCGGAAGACAGCGTACGCCCGGAACCAGCCGGGCCCGTGCGCAACCTCCGGCTCCTTCCCCTGATCCTGGGCACGCTGCCGTTCTGCTGCGGCCTGGGCGGGTTGGCGGCCCTGTGGGTACTCTCCCGCTTGCATCCTGTCCGTCTCGTGGACTGGGATGGCTCCTTGCATACAGGCCTGGAAGGCTATCTTATGGCGACCGGCCTCTGGCCTGTCCTGCTGCTGGCCTGCATCCTGCTTGGCTGCGGCAGCCTTACGCTGCTTTATCTGTGGGGCACGCGCAGAAAAAACAGCTGACCCCGGCAGCGCTGTGCCAGCAGGGCTGTGCCTGTCCGTCATCCTGTGCGACGATGGCAACACACTGTGATGCATGCTCTCTGGTAGCGTCTTGAATGAAGGCTCCGCGAACCGCATGCCCCTGCACTCCCCCATGAGCAGAACCATCTGAAACGACAACGGTACGCCGATCTCCCAGCTGCACTCCCCAAAACACATGACAGATCTGCGAGGCGTACAGCCCCTAAAAAAGGGCAGGGAATCCTCAGCACAGGCGCCCAGCGCTCACGGCTCACATAGCGGAAAGTCTGCACCAGTTGGCAAGGCTGCCTCGGGATAGCCTCTGCCTCGCCCCAGCTATTCCTTTTCGCTCCTTTCCGCCAACGCCTTCTGCCCTCAAAAGGCACAGATTTCCATGCTGCCCGGGTACAGAGCTTCGGAGCTGGAAGCCGCCTGCTCTTCTTCACAGGCTCTTCCATCCTCGCACAGACCC
>NZ_JBNPNC010000019.1:0-44391 GCF_050314315.1 Desulfovibrio sp. SGI.102
AACATCGTCAGCTGATAACTGCGCCCTTCAAGGCTGGCCGCCAGGGCTTCGCCCTGCTGGCCTCCCCCTGCCATGCGCACCAGTTCCGCATGGCGCTGGCGGGCATCGAGCGGGACGCAGGTCGTGAACGTGGCATTGTCCCGAATGGTCTTGCTGATCTGGAAATGTTTTTGTGCCCGGGCTGCCAGCTGCGGCCAGTGCGTGATGACCAGCATTTGCCGCTGCTTAGCAAGATTTTCCAGCTTTTCCGCAAGCTTGTTTAATGTAAGACCGCCCACGCCGGCATCCACTTCGTCAAAGATATAGGTCGCACTTTCCGCTTTGGGGCGGACGCTCATGAGGGCGAGCAAGAAACGGGAAAGCTCGCCGCCCGAAGCGATCCGGTCCAGCGGCTGGGGAGCTTGGCCGGGGTTGGGGGCCCAGAGGATACGCACCTTCTCATCCATCAGGCCGGGCCAGACTTCCTGCGGCATGAAATCGGGGATGACCCGGACCTGTTCGGAGAATCCCAGCTGGCGCAGTTCTTCTTCCAGCTGACGGGCGAAGTCCGCGGCAGCTTCGCGGCGCTGGGGGAGCAGGGCGGAAAGCACCTCCTGCAGCTGGGCGGCCAGCTGCTTTTCTTCCTTGTCCAGCAGAGTGATGTCCAGCGCGCAGGCATCGAGGAAGGAGATGTTTTCACGGATCTCTTCGCGCAGCTCCAGGATCTCGTCCAGCGAACGGTGCAGTTTGCGCTTGAGCTGGGCCAAAGCGTAGAGCCGCTCCTCCATCTGTTCCACATCGGGCATGTCTTCCGGCAGGGGAGGACGGCGCAAACGGCCGCTCAGATGGGAAAGCTGCTGACGCAGGGCCGTGACGGCATCGGCATCTTCGCTGACGGAGTCGTCTGTCCGCGCCATCTGGTGCAGGCAGCGCTCCAGCCGTCCCAGCATATCGAGCAGGCCGGGTTCTTCCTCACCGTGAAGCAGGCCCAGCGCCAGCTCATACTGCTCGCGGGTCTGTTCGGCGGCACGGACGATGGCCCGCTGCTCTTCAAGGCGTTCTTCTTCCCCGGCTTCAGGGGCGACCCTGTCGATCTCCTGCTGTTGCATCTCCAGAATGTCCCGGCGCTCCAGAAGGTGGGCCTCCCGGGCCCGCAGCTCCTTGCGGCGGGCCTCTACGGAGCGCAGCTGCTCCAGCAGCTCGTCACGCCGGCGCAACAGGTCGGGATCCTTCAAGGTGCTTTCCATGAGCCGGGCCTGGAAGGCAGGCTGCAGCAACTGCTGCTGTCCGTGCTGGCTGGCATGGGCCAGCAGCTGCTCCCGCAGGGAACGCACGCATTCCTGGGAGCGCAGGGCATCATCAACGTACAGGCGGCTGCGGCCGCTCTCGGCCAACAGGCTGCGCCGGATGACGATCTCCCGTCCGTCCATCTGGAACTGTGCTTCGACCTGGGCCTTTTCCGCTCCCTGCCGTACCATATCGGCGCCCAGCCTGTCGCCCAGCAGAAAGCCCAGGGCTTTGAGGATAAAGCTTTTGCCTGCCCCTGTTTCGCCGGTGAGCACGTTCATGCCCGGGGCAAAGTCGAGTTCGGCGTCTTCGATGAGAGCGAGGTTGCGAATACGCAAATATTCCAGCATGGATAGGACCTATTTTTTGAGACGGGGATCAAGGAGGTCACGCAGGCTTTCGCCCAGCAGGTTGTAGCCCAGCACGGTCACCAGGATGGCGACACCCGGATAAAAGGAAAGCCAGGGGGCATCTTCCAGGACGGTCTTGCCTTCCATGAGCATGTTCCCCCAGCTGGCCGTGGGCGGCTGGACACCAAGCCCGAGGAAACTGAGCCCCGATTCCACCAGGATGGCGCCGGCCACGCCCAGCGTGGCGGAAATGAGCACCGGGGCCAGCGTGTTGGGCAGGATGTGGCGCAGCAATATCCGGCAGGTAGAGCAGCCGGACAAACGCGCCGCCGATACGAAATCCCGCTGGCGCAGGCTCAGGGTCTCGGCACGGACCAGACGGGCGACCCCCATCCATGAGGTCAGGCCGATGACGATCATGATGTTGGTCAGGCTCGGTTCCAGAAAGGCGATGACCGAAAGGATCAGGAAAAACGAGGGAAAGCAGAGCATGATGTCCACACCGCGCATGATCCCTTCATCCACCAGACCGCCGAAATAGCCGCTGATCAGGCCCAGTCCCGTCCCGATGCTGACGGAAATGCCCACAGCGACAAAGCCGACCCACAACGAGATCTGTCCGCCGTAGAGCAGCCGGGAAAAAACGTCCCGCCCCAGACGGTCCGTACCCAGCCAGAACATGGAGGACGGCGGCTCCAGAATGTGATCCAGATGCAGGGCATTGGGATCATAGGGCGCGAGCAGGGGAGCACACAGCGCTGCCAGAGACATGACCAGCACGATGCCCAGCCCCAGGCAGAGCATGAGATGACGGCCGAGAAAGCGACGCAGCAAGGGACCACACATATCAGCGAACCTCCCGGCTGCTGCGGATACGCGGATCGGCCAGGCCGTAGCAGACATCCGCCAGCAGGTTCCCCAGCAGGGTCAGCACGGCCCCCAGGACCAGGTTGCCCATGATCATGGTGTAGTCACGGGCCATGACCGCCGCATAGAACAATTGCCCCAGCCCCGGCAGGGCGAAGATGGACTCGATGATGACGCTGCCGCCGATGAGCCCGGGTACAGAGAGGCCCAGCAGGGTGATGACCGGGAGCAGGGCATTGCGCAGGGCATGGCGCCAGATGATCGTGCGGGGGGACAAGCCTTTGGCCTGGGCTGTCAGGATGTAGTCCTGTCGCAGGACCTCGAGTATGCAGGCCCGCATGTAGCGGGACATGCCCGCCAGGCTGCCGATGGTATAGACCAGGATCGGCAAAGCCAGATGCTGCGCCAGATCAAGCACCTTGTCCACAGGGCCGAGACTGTCGAAATTCATGGACGTCAGGCCGGAAATAGGCAGCCATTGCAGATGGATACCGAAAAACAGCATCAGCAGCAATGCCAGCCAGAACGAGGGCATGGCAAAACCGAGGTAGACGAAGACCGTCACGCCCCGATCCAGAAGGGAATTCTGGCGGCAGGCCGAAAGGATGCCGATGGGGATGGCGATGATGAGCGTCAGGATCAGGGAGATGACGTTCATGCCCACGGTCAGGGGCAGGCGCTCCATAATCTTGTCCAGCACGGGCCGCCCGTCCGCTGACATGGACAGGCCGAAATCCAGACGTACCAGGCGTGAGAGCCAGTCCAGATATTGTACATGCAGGGGTTTGTCCAGGCCGTACAGGGCCTCCAGCCGCTGGCGGGCCGCCTCACCGGCCAGAGGATTGAGGGTCGTTTCCATATCGGTGGGCGAACCGGGCGCGAGATGGATGACCCAAAAGCTGATGAGGGTGATCCCCCATAAGACCAGCAGCATCCACAGCAGTTTGCGCACGATGCGCAACGTCAGCTGCAGCAGGGCCGCATTGCGGGATGAACAGACCGCCTGCACGCATATCCTCCGTTATTATTCCGTCCGGGTCATCCACTGCCGCATGTCGGCCACCTCCTGCTGCCATTGCGGCGAAAGGCGCAGCTGGAGGAAGCGGGCATACAGGCTGTCCAGCAGGCCGAGGCAGACTTCCATCAGGTAGATCTTTTCCAGCAGCATGGCGTCCGGGTCGTCATCCTCTTCAGGCTTTTCCACCTTGGGAGTCTTCAGGCTGCCCAGGGTGAAGTCTTCGGCCTTGAGGGTGAACTGGAAGGCCAGTTCTTCCTTTTCAAGTCGGATGAGGGCGCGGGTGACTTTTTTCCCCGTGCCAAGGCCGAAACGGGCCTCGCGAAGAGGGGAGAGGGTCCCGGCAACGGTCGCCGTTTCTTTGGCGTCCCCTTCGCCGCCCTGGACGACGATACGCTGTTCCATGGAGACAGAGAAGGGCTGGCCTTCCTTGTCCACAAAGGCCCCGGGCGCCACATCGCTCTGGTACCACAGCCAGGTAAGGAACTCCTGGCCAAGAATGTTGTCCGTAGAATCCAGACAGGGTGTATCACTCATGGGATGACCTCGTGAATCAGGAAAGGGCGGCGAACTGTGTGGCTTCGATACGATCCAGACGGCTCATGGTCGCTTCGTCGAGCATGGTCTCGGCCAGGCTGTACGGGGTGATCTGCTCAAGATGCAGTTCGAAGGAGTTGAGGAATGCCTCCATGAACAGATCGATCATCTTTCCCTGGGTGGAGGCAAACCAGACCTCATTACGATCCGTTGCCCAGATGACATTGAACTCGGCCGGGATGGGCAGGAAGCGCTGCCGCAGGCGAAGCAGGACCTGTTCCTTGAGTTCCTTCTTGCGCTCACGGGAAATGAACTTTTTGCCCTGTTCCTGCATTTTTTCCTTTTCGGCCTTCAGTGCCAGGGTCAGATGCTTTTTGATGACAGCGGCCGGGATGCGCCGGGTATCCAGACGCAGGGAGAAGAGCAGATAGGCACCTTTGTGCGGCGGGGCCGTCCGCCATTCGGAGTCCAGCATATCCTCGAAGCATACCCAGCCATAGGCCTGCATCTCGGGCAGGTCGTCGATGTCCCGGAAGGCGAACTGGCGCAGCTTGTCGGGGATCTGCGTCCAAAGTTCCGAAGGGATGGGGTCGATGATCCTGAAACGGGTAAAGCTGCACGAAGCATTACAAAAACCCATACTGGCTCCTTTCTGTGATATGCGCCAGGAGGCGTGTCATTCTTGTACGCAGTGCGGCAGATTCTTGCAAGCCCGAAGCCTGTGGATTTCCGTGGGGCAGGGCAGATGCAACATTATATAATATACGCAGTGGATATTTGAGTCAGGTAGCCCGTGGATGCGTCATCGCCGGCGCAGGACAAAGGTCTGGATCGGCCTGGCAGGAAGATTTTTAGCCGGGGAGCCACAGTGAGCATTTCCGGAAGGCTTCTGGTAGCTGGGGCAAGGCGCATCCGGATGATCTATATAGTTATTAGTATCGATTACTAGATGTTAAAGAGGCGGTTTACAAGCATCATGCGGGGCATTCACGATTTTGGGGAACCGATCACATATGGGACATGAAAACTAGGTGTGGGACATGAGACCGCTTCAAATCTCAGCGTCCATTTTTCCATTTCCCATATGGGGATCTCTGCTGCGACCTTCAAAGCAGCAGAGCCCATGGTGAGGAAAAAGGCTTTCGGTATGAAAACCCCTTATTCGTAAAATGCATGATAACCATGTGTAAGTATTAACTATTATTAATGTCCCATAATGATAATTATGTAAACTTTTATCCATGAGACGACGAAGCAGGCACTCCTCTCTCCAGGATCAGACAGAAAATTTTTCGCCATATATTTTTGCTCAAGCTGCACTTTAAGAATAGTCTTGGGCCAGTCAGCATGTACCTGAATTTTTCTGGCGTCTGACTCTGCCGTCTATGGCATTCCCCCGTATGCTTGACATGGCTGCTTTTTTGCCACACCTCTAAGGCATGCACGCCAAATCCTCTTTTTTCCGCAGCCGCGATGGACGCCCCCAGCGTCGTTCCAATCCGTTTGCCCCCAGATCGCCCCAAAATGGTCATTCCTCCCCTGCTCCACGGAACAACAGCTCTTCTCCATCTGGGCTAGAGGAAGATCTGCAGGACGGGACCCGGCTCAACAAGCTCATCGCAGCTTCCGGCTATTGCTCTCGCCGCAAGGCCGATGAGCTTATTTTTGCCGGAGCTGTCCAGGTCAACGGGGTGGTGGAACGTTCTCCCGGCAGGCGCATCCTTCCTGATGACCTCATCCAGGTCGAAGGCCAGCAACTTGCGGCTCTGCCCGCCTCTTTTTCCTATATCATGCTGCACAAGCCCATCCAGGTCATGTGTACGGCACACGATCCGCAGGGGCGTCCTACAGTTTTGGATTGTCTGACAGCGGAGATGCGGCGAAATAGAGTCTATCCTATTGGAAGACTTGACTATTTTTCTGAGGGGCTATTGCTGCTGACCAATGATGGCGAGCTGGCACAGCGCCTGATGCATCCCCGGCATCATCAGCCAAAGACCTACGATGTCCTTGTGCGGGGAACTGTCCCGGCTGCCGCGCTGGCAACCATGCGCCGTGGCATGACATTGGCTGAGGGAGAGCATCTGCGCCCAGTCGAAGTGGAAAGCCGCTTGCAGGCCAATGGGCATACGCGGTTGCGGATGGTGCTGCATCAGGGGGTCAACCGCCAGATCCGCCGCATGTGCCGGGATCTTGGCTTGACCATCCTGCGCCTGAAGCGCATCCGTCTCGGCCCCCTTGGCCTTGGCGATCTTCCTGTGGGCGAGTGCCGTTTTTTGTCAGCCGCAGAGACCGCTGCCCTGCTCCAGGCTGCGGAGATCCGGCGCTCATAAGGGGATTTGACCTGGAGAGTGTGCTGGCCTGATATCAGCAGCTCAAGGAAAACCTTATATGGTGAGTGAGCACAGGGACGTTCTGTCCCGGATGGCAGATACCCAATAGCCCACGCACATGGGATGAAGTATGAAAAAGGACGCCTGACGGCGTCCTTTTTTTATGGTTCAAATTTGCTTATTTGCTCAGGCCAGCAAGCGCTGCAGCAAGGCCTGGGCTTCTTCATGCAGGGCATGCAAATGCTGCTCTCCAAGGAAGCTTTCCGCATAGACCTTGCAGATAGCCTCCGTCCCGGAAGGCCGGATGGCGAACCAGCCGTTCCGGCTGCAGACCTTGACCCCGCCAATGGCAGCTCCGTTCCCCGGGGCTGTCGTCAGGATCTCAGTGACCGGGGATCCCGCTACTGTCCGCATCTGGACATCCTCTGCCTTCAATGATTTGAGGCAGGCCCGCACGTGATCGTCGGCCGGAGCATCCTGGCGCTGGTACAGCGGAGCGCCGAACTGTTCCGTCAGGCTGCGATAGATCTCGTCCGGCCCGCGCTCTTCGCGTGCGGCCATTTCCGCTGCCAGCAGGCAGAGCAAGGGGCCATCCTTGTCGGTGCTCCAGGGGCTGCCGTCAAAGCAGAGGAAGGAAGCGCCGGCACTTTCCTCACAGCCCATGCCGCAGCTGCCGTCTGTCAGATAGGGCACGAACCACTTGAAACCGACCGGGACTTCGATGACCTTGCGTCCCAGCTCCTGGCCTACCCTGTCCAGCATGGCGCTGGTCACCAGAGTCTTGCCGATTCCGGCATCGGCCTGCCACTGGAAGCGGCTGCGGAACAGATGCCAGGCAACGGTGGCCAGATAATGGTTGGGATTCATCAAACCGCTTTTGGCCACGATGCCGTGACGATCCGAGTCCGGATCACAGGCAAAGGCCAGGTCGAAGCGGTCGCGCATATCGAGCAGGCCACTCATGACATACGGCGAAGAGCAGTCCATCCTGATCTTGCCGTCCTTGTCACAGGGAACAAAACGGAATGTGGGGTCGATGACTTTGTTGACCACGGTCAGGCGCAGTTTGTAGCGCTCGGCTATGGGCTCCCACAGGGAAAGGCTGGCTCCCCCCAGAGGATCGACCCCCAGGGAAATACCGGAAGCCGCGATGCTGTCCATATCCAGGATGCGCGGCAGGTCTTCCACATAGCGGGCGGTAAAATCATAGCCCTGCACCAGAGAAGACCGTCGGGCACTGCTGTACGGCAGGCGATGGACGTCACAATTGAGGTGATCAAGATAGATATTGGCCTGCTTTTCGATCCAGGCGGTCACCGCTGTTTCGGCCGGGCCGCCATGCGGCGGATTGTATTTGAAACCACCGTCAGCCGGAGGGTTGTGAGACGGCGTGATGATGATGCCGTCAGCCAGAGCCTGACCGCCGTGCTCGCTGTTCCAGCACAGGATGGCATGGGAGACCGCAGGGGTCGCTGTGGCGGAACCGTCGTGGGAGATGCGGACCTGCACATCATTGGCCGTCAGGACTTCAAGCGCACTGCGAAAGGCCGGTTCCGACAGGGCATGTGTATCTCCGCCCATGAACAGCGGGCCGGTGATACCGTGTTGTTTGCGGTAATCACAGACGGCCTGGGTGATGGCGTGGATGTGGCGTTCGTTGAAGGTCTGCTTCAACGAAGAACCACGATGCCCGGACGTTCCAAAAGACACACGTTGTGCGGCCTGATGCGGGTCAGGCGATTCCGTATAGTAGGCACTGACGAGCGCGGGGATATTCTCCAGAGTCTCGGGCGCCGGCAGTTTGCCGGCATGGGGATGTACTGCCATGATGTATCCTCCTGCCCCTTTCTATCGTTTACCCTGTCGACCCGCAAGCCCCGGGCAAAAAAAGAGGGGGGCTTGAAGCCCCCCTCTCTCGATTGCATATCCGGATTATTTTCCGCTGCTGACAGGAACCGCGCGGAAGATGTTCTCACCACGACGGTTGATCTGCAGCATGACGGCGCCTCGCTTGCTGCCCTCGCCTGCCACGATCTTTGACAGGTCTTCGGGCGAAGACACCGCCTGACGGTTGGCCTTGACGATGACATCACCGGGGCGGACACCGGCTTCGGCAGCAGGCTTGCTGGGATCCACATCCAGGACCAGCAGGCCACCCTTGCCTTCCAGCTTCAGTTCGCGGCGTTCCTCATCCTTGATGGGACGCACCGTCAGGCCGAGCTGGCCCTGATTCTGCTGCTTCTGGCCGGCTTCGGAAGGCTTGCCGCTGTTGACGCCGGTCTGGCGATCGCCCAGCGTCACATCCATGGTCACGGCCTTACCGTTGCGCCACACGTCCAGGGTCACCGAAGTGCCGGGCTTGTGGGCCGCAATGGCTCGCAGCAGGGCCGAGGCGTCTTCCACGCTCTTGCCGTTGACCTTGGTGATGACGTCACCGGCTTCGATGCCGGCCTTGGCCGCCGGTTCATCGTCCAGGACACTGGCCACCAGGGCACCGGAAGGATGTTCCATGCCAAGGGCCTTGGCCGTATTTTCATCCACATCCTGGATGGTCACACCGATCCAGCCGCGGCTGACCTTTTTGCCGCTCTTGATCTGCTCCACGATGCCAGCCGCCATGTTGCTGGGGATGGCAAAGCCGATCCCCTGCCCGCTGGCGATGATGGCCGTGTTGATGCCGATGACTTCACCCTTCATATTCAGCAGCGGACCACCGCTGTTGCCGGGGTTGATGGAGGCATCCGTCTGCAGGAAGTTGTCAAACGGACCGGCATGGATATTACGGTTCTTGGCCGAAAGGATGCCGGCCGTGACCGTGTGGTCCAGAGCAAAAGGATTGCCGATGGCCAGCAGCCATTCCCCTACCAGCAGGGCGTCGGAATCACCGAACTTGAGGAAAGGCAGATCCTTTTTGGCCTCGACCTTGAGCAGAGCCAGGTCAGTATCTTCGTCCGTCCCCACGACCGTGGCCGTCAGAGGGGCAGTCTTGCCGTTGCTTTCGTCCAGCGTCACCTGGATGCTGTCGCCATCGGCCACCACGTGATAGTTGGTCACGATGTAGCCGTCAGGCGAGATGATGAAACCGGAACCACGCGACATCTGTTTTTGCGGAGGACGCTTTCCGCGCGCATTGGGACCGCCGAAGAATTCGAAGAAGCGGTCCGCTCCCGGCGGCATGCCACGGAACATCTCGCCGAAGAATTCCTCAGGACCGGCCGCAGCCGGGGAGGTCCGCTCCGCACTGATGTTGACGACAGCCGGGCCGCATTTGGCAGCCAGTTCACTGAACTCAGGAAGGCTGGCCGCCTGGGCGAATTGCGCTGCCGTGAACAGGACAAGAGTCAGCACGGCAGGGAGAAAGTGTTTAATCCTCATACAGGGCACACTCCTTAGCGTTTGTTTTGCAGAGCCTTTTGCAAAGCCTGTGCCATGATGCTCATACCGGCATCCTTGGGAGCGGAACTGGTGTGCTGTTTCCAGGATTTGTCTTCGGCGGCGGAAGCTTCTTCCATGCCTTCGGGGGCCAGGCTGATGCGGCGGGCAGTGGTATCCACGGACTGCACGACCAGGGTCACGCTGTCGCCCTTGTCCAGCTTGGAGAATTCACCGCTGTTCTTGGCGTTCTTGATGACGCCGGCGGGCAGCAGACCGGTGATGCCGGGAGCCAGGCTCACGAACAGGCCGAACTGGCTGCGGCTTTCCACCGTACCGGTCACCACGGTACCGGCAGCGAAACGCTGGTCGGCATCCTGCCAGGGATCGCCTTCGGCGTCACGCAGGCTCAGGGAGATACGGCGGCTTTCCACATTGATCTCCTTGATCTTGACGGAGATCACGTCGCCCACGTTCACCACGTCCTCGGCCTTGTTCACGCGCTTGGTCCAGGACATTTCGGAAAGGTGCACCAGGCCTTCCACGCCGGGCAGCAGTTCCACGAAGGCACCGAAGGGAGCGATGCGCACGACCTTGCCTTCCACCACGGTACCGGCGGCCAGACGGTCAGCGGCCTGCAGCCAGGGATCGCCTTCAGCCTTCTTGCGGGACAGGGAGATGCGGGTGCGGCCCTTGTCGTCCTTGCTGACGGACAGCAGCTTGGCGCGCACCATGTCGCCCACGGCCACAGCTTCGTCAGCGCTGTTCACGCGGGACCAGGAAAGTTCGGAAAGATGGATCATGCCTTCCACACCGGGGGCCAGTTCCATGAAGGCACCAAAGGAGGCCAGACGGGTGATGCGGCCTTCCACGGTATCGCCCACATTGAGGGAAGCCAGGACCTTTTCCAGGTTTTCCTGACGTTCGCGATCCAGCAGGGCGCGGCGGGAAACCACGATGTTGCGGCCGCGGTTTTCCACACGGATGATGAGGAACTGCATGGTGCGGCCCACCAGAGCTTCGGCGTCAGCCACGCTCACGCTGTCCATCTGGCTGCCGGGACAGAAGGCATTCTTGCCCATCACGCTGACAGTGTAACCGCCCTTGCAGGTACCGGTCACGCGGCCATCCACGGGCACACCGGCGTCGCGG
Organism: Desulfovibrio sp. SGI.102; assembly: GCF_050314315.1. NCBI lineage: Bacteria > Pseudomonadati > Thermodesulfobacteriota > Desulfovibrionia > Desulfovibrionales > Desulfovibrionaceae > Desulfovibrio > Desulfovibrio sp. SGI.102. Next base: position 10,893 of record NZ_JBNPNC010000019.1, read on the forward strand.
GCGTCTTCCAGGGCGGCCATACCGGCGCCACTCATGGAGCGGGACAGACGGATCTCACCAGCGGAGGTACCCACAACATAGACTTCGATGCTGTCACCGGGGGCAACGCTTTCGTTGCCTTCGGCATCGAGGATGTCCTTGCGGTCCATGATACCATCCAGCTTGATGCCCACATCCACAAAGACAGAGTCACCGGTGATGGTGATGATGGTGCCCGTCACTTTCTGACCAGGCTGCAGGCGCACAGTGCCGGCTTCCTGGGCCGCGAACATGGCGGCGAAGTCTTCGCTGCCTTCTTCGAAGGTGGACAGATTCTTTTCGTCAGTCATGGTATATTTGCTCCTTAAACAAATAATTTCCTGTGAAGTCCCCTTGTATAGCGCATTCACCGCCAGAAAACAACAAAGATGCTGGCAGCAATTCCGGCACAGGATATGGCTAATTTTTGGACAGGTGGACAATTTTTGGACGATGCTCTCTGACAGGACGGCAGAGAAAACAATTCTTGCAAAAAGTTAATGTAGAACTTTAAGAAAAAGGGATTCAAAAGAGCAGGCCGACCGTATATGTCCGGTATCCATATCGCACGCGCTGCAGGGATTAAATTTTTCGGAACCATTCTCAAAAACACATAGCTCAAATTTTGATTTTAAGCCCTTAAAAATTTTTTTTCGACCCAATAATCATAAACTCCAGAAAACGGCTTAAAATCGATTTTGGGCCGTTTTCTGGAGTTTCGTCATTTTTATTGCTATAAGCAAGAGCGATTATCAATTATCAAGATCTGTTTTGCTTCGGCACCCGGGACCAAGGATGCGGCTTTTGCCACCCCCGATGGGAAGGACTTCTATCTGAGTGGGGACCCGCTCCTTCAATCCCTGCACATGGGAAATGATGCCGATGAGTTTCCCTCGCTGCTGCAGGCTGGCCAGGGTACTCAGTGCCGTATCCAGGGCATCCTCATCCAGCGTGCCGAAACCTTCATCAAGGAACAGTGAATCGACCCGGGTAGTACGGCTGGCCATCTGGGAGAGCCCCAGAGCCAGAGCCAGGCTGACAAGGAAGCTCTCTCCACCGGAAAGATTCTTGGTACTGCGCAGCTCCCCGGCCTGGTAATTGTCTCGAATATTGAGCTCCAGCGTCCCGTTGCCCACTTCCAGCAAATAACGGTCAGTCATTTTGACCAGTTGCCGGTTGGCATGGGCGACCATCAACTCAAGATTCATCTGCTGGACGATGTTCCGGAATTTTTTCCCGTCAGCGGAACCTATCAGCTCCTGCAACGCGGACCACTGTTCGAACACACGTTCCTGTTGCTCGATGCGCTCCACGAGTACGCGCTGCTCCTGCCGCAAACGCTCATTGTCCGCCAGTCGTTGCAGGCAGGAGCCCTGTTCCTGCTGCAACGCTGCCTGATGCTGTTCCAGTACTGCCAGCTCCTGCCCCAGCTCTTCCCTGTCCTTTGTCGTCAGGGCCTTCGCGGTCTCGGTGGCCAGATGTTCTCTGGCCGCCCTGCCCCGCCCTGCCAGTTCCATGCGGGCTGCGTGCAGTTCCTGTGACAGACGCTCCAGGCTTTCCCGTTCCTCTGCGGGCAGACAGGCTTGCAAAAAGCTCCGCTCATCGGCAAAGGCTTCTTGCTCCAGGCCCTGTGCAAAGGCCTGCCCGGCATGCACGCTCTGTTCGGCTATGCTGGCCAGCAAGGCATCTTTTTCTCTGATGGCGGATTCCGTCATGGTGACGACATCCGACATCCTGCTGACTGCGGCGGTCTGATCGGCAAGCCGCTGTTCATCCCGTGACACGGCCTGGGCCAGATCGGCTTCGACTTCCTCGACATCTTTTTCAGCAAACAGCGCCAGACGCTGCTCGTGCAGCTTTTTCCACTGCCCTTCCCTTTCACGGGCTTCCCGTTGCTGCGACTCCAGATGAGCCTGTTGCGATTTCACTTCCTGATCATGCTGGCCTGCCGACAGCTCGAGCTCCTGCCGCGAAGCGGTCAGGCGCGTCATCTCTGCCGTCCGGCGTTCCCATTCCGCACGGCGGGCCTTCAAGACAGACAAGATGGACAAGAGTTCGGTATCGGTTGTGCCGAGACCGTAGGCAGCCAGCATCGTATCAAGCGTCTGTTTCCCCTGCTCTTCCTCTTGTTGCAATTGCCCGGCTTCCTGCCGTACTCGCTGCTGTTCGGCAGTGGCCATGTCCAGCTCATGCTTGAGCCGTTCGACGGCCTGATCCAGCATCGTCTTTTGTTCCTGCAGACGGGGAAGATTGCTCTCCAGCATCTGGCAGGCCTTTTCGAGCTTGTCTGCTGTGGAGATCCGCTGATAGAGCTCCCGAAGGAATTCGTCCATCCTGCTCTGCTGTTCCCGCACGAACGTGACGGCATTTTCCGGAGATTCCCGCAGCAGGGAAGGCAACCCGGCCTTCTCTGCCAGCTGGGCAAGATAATTCTGCGCTTCCTGGAGCTTGTCCTGAAGCGACCGGGCATCCTCCATTCCAACGAGCAGACTTTGCTCCAGGCCCGTCAACCGTTCCCGCAAGGCGGCACACTGCTGATCCGTCACCGTGAAGCGCCGGCGAACATCTTCCACCTGTTGCCAGTTGTCGGAAGCCGGCAGGCCCTGCAGGAGGTAGGGGTGTTCCAGAGAGCCGCACAGCGGGCAGGCATGTCCTTCCTCAAGAGAAGCACGATGCTGTTCCAGGCTGGCGATACGCAGGGCCAGCATACGTTCACGTTCCAGGCTCGCCAGCGAGATCTCCAATGCATCCCGCAGAGCTTGCTGCTGTTCTAGAAGAGCCTTGCTTTGCTGGTGCTGTTCCTGCCACTGCTGCAACTTCTGCCGCCAGCGCCGCACCTCGGTATGGTACAGGAAAACATCCTTCAGAGATTTTTCAACAGCTTGTAACAGCAGGATCTTTTTCTGGATACCGTTGTATTCCTCCTGCCACTGGAGCAGGGAACGGCCCTCCAGAAGTTTTTCTTTTTCTTCAAGCAATTGCTGCCGCCGGCTCTCTAGCTGCGCCAGTTCGGCAGCGGCGATTTCCTGACGCCGGAGACGTTCCGCCAGCCGGGCTTTTCCATTCTCCAGCTGCTGGCTGATCTGTTGCAGGGCCATATTCCGTTGCTGCTGCTTCTGCTCAAGGTCATGCACCCGCTGGATACCGGCCTCGATGCCGCTCAGCTGCTCTACCAGTCCGGCATCTGCCGCATGGCTCCCCAGCCAGTTCTCCACGGCGGCCTGCTCCCGGAGGAGGTCGTCGAGAGCCTGCCGCCGACTGTCGCGACGGGCCTTCAAGGAGGCAAGGGCCTGCTCCTGCTGGCGCACTTCCAGCAGGACGCGGCGCACTTCCTTTTCCGAGCTTTCCAGCTGGATGTCGAGGGCCCGGACCTGATGCAGCAACGGCGTCTGGCGGGTCTGCTCCGCTTTGGCTTGTTCAAGCTGACGGGCGTACTCCTCCTGCTTGTGCCGGGCTTCCTGCAATTTTTCCTGCAAACGGGGCAGCTCCGTAGCGTGGCTCTGCCGCTGCTCTGTCAGCAGACTTTGCTGGTGGCGCAACTGCAGCAAGGCAGAATAGCTGCCTTCCAGCCGGGCGGCCCGCTGGGCCTGCTCCAGCCGCAAAGCCTGCGGACGGAATGCCTGTTCCCGGAGGGACAATTTTTCTTCTTCCACTTCTACCTGGGCCAGCTGGCTCCGGGCCGTATCGAGCCCCTGCAACCACTGCAAGGCTTGCTGCAGCTGCTGCGCCTGGCTCCTGGACTGACGGCCCTGCTCTTCCAGCCGGGACAGCTGCTGCCGCAGGGCCTGCTCTTCGTCCGCAGGCAGCAGGGGCTTGCCGGCCAGTTCCTTGCGCATGTCCTCCAGCAGGAGCTTTTCCTGCCGGTGCCGTTCGTGCACCAGCATGGAGATACGGCTGTATTTTTCCGTGCCGGTGATGCTTTCAAGGATGGGCGCCCGGCTATCGGCCGAAGCATCCAGAAAGGCCGAAAAACCGCCCTGCGCCAGCATCATGGAACGGGTGAAACGGTCGAAGTCCAGGCCGGTGATCTCGGTGACCACTCTGGCCATATCCCTTTTCTGGGCACAGATGATCTGGCCGCTGTCCGCATCCGCGATCTCGTGCCGTGCCGCCTGGAGCCTGCCTTCCGGGGATTTCCTGGCCCGCCGCTGGCTCCAGTGGCAACGGTAACGACGCCCGGAGGCGATCTGGAAGACCACCTCCGCCATGCATTCCCCGGTCTGGCGGGACATGATCTCGTTCTCGCTGTCGCTCAGGGTCTTGAGCCGCGGCGTCCGCCCGTACAGGGCCAGACAGATGGCGTCCAGGATGGTCGTTTTGCCGGCACCCGTGGAGCCGGTGATGGCAAAGATACCGGCGGATACGAAATCCGGCCTGGTGAGGTCTATCTCCCAGATGCCGGTCAGGGAATTGAGGTTCTGGAAACGTATGTTCTGGATACGCATGGCGGCCCCTATTCGGCGTTACTGTCGGTTTCGTGCATGGCGGTGAGGATCTCGCCGTACAGGCGCATGAGCAAGTCGGCCTGGGAGCCTTCTATCTTCCGGGCTGCAAGGCAGCGCGAAAAAACTTCCGTCTCGCTCAGCTCTTCAAGGTTCCTGCCCGTATCGTCCAGGCTTGGCTGGTTGTCCAGCAGACGTGCATTGCGGATCTTCAGGACGCGCAGCCCGCTCCCGGCCACAGCCGTCTCTACCTGCTGGCGCAGGCTGCTCTCAAGATCATCGCCGGTATAGACCACTTCCAGCCAGGCGGAGCTGTTGCTGTCCCGTAGTGTTGCCAGGCGGCCGAGTATCTCGCACATGGAGCCGCTCACGCGCTCCAGCTTTTGAAATTCCGGCACAGGCAGCAGCTCCACACGGGCCGAGCGCCCGGTAAAATCTACCAGGCAGACGCTTTTGGGCTGCGAGGCCTCACCAAAGCCCATGGGCAGGGGCGAGCCGCTGTAGCGCATATGCTCCATGCCTCCTACCCGCTGCGGCACATGCAGATGGCCCAGAGCCAGATAATCGATGCACGGCGGGAAGATGGACGCCGGGACATGCGCCAGCGAGCCCACATAGAGGTCACGCACGCCATCGCCATCAACGGTCTGGCCTCCGGCAGTGAACAGATGGCCCATACAGAGCAGGGGGACGTCAGGTGCCAGGCGGTCCCGCAGCGCCGCCGCCTCTTCCAGAACCTGCGCGTAGTGCCGGCGGATGGCTTCCTGCATCTTGCTTTCCTTGTCGCCGCTGCTCTCCCCTTCTTCCACCAGACGCATGTCGGCATCACGCAGGAAGGGAACGGCACAGACGATGAGCGCGACCTTGCCCTGGGCATCGCGCAGGACTTTGATCTCTTCCGCGGGATCTTCGGGCAGGTTGCCCACCACATGGACATCCAGCACCTGCAGGATCTCGCGCGAAGCCCCCAGCATGGAGGGCGAATCATGGTTGCCGGCAGTGATGACCACATGTCGGCAGGAGGAAAGATAGACCTGCCGCAAAAAATCATAATACAGGCGCTGGGCCCTGTTGCTGGGCGTGCCGCTATCGAAGATGTCCCCGGAAACGACCAGGACATCCACTTCTTTTTCCTGCAAAGTACGGGCAAGCCAGTCCAGAAAAGCCGAAAATTCCTCGTAGCGTTTCTGGCCGAAAAGCGAGCGGCCAAGATGCCAGTCCGATGTATGAAGTACGCGCATGAGATGAAGGCCGGTTTGATGCCGGATACGGCAGTGGAGAAAAAATGACCGCCATGCGGCGGGTCTTTTTCAGTTATAAGGCCGAAAAAAAGGCCTGTGAAGGCCCGGTAATGAAGAAAAAACATAGAAGAAACGCCCTGCTTGCGCAGGGCGTCCTCGTTAGTAAGCGCTGATGTATTCGTCCAGGCTGCCGGCGGAACAGTTCCGGCTCACCCAGAAAGCGGATGCCCAGACCATAAGGGCCGTCGCCTGGGTGTCGTCCAGACTTTTGAGCTTGCTTTCCAGGCTGGAGCGGCTGGCGCCATGCCGGGTGTGCAGGTTGTTCAGCTCACAGGCATCACTGACCCGCAGCAGCAGATAGGACAAACGCGTGTGGTCAGGCAGCAGGCGCGTATCCTTGTGCGCTTCCACGATGGTCTTGAGTTCGCCTGCGGTGAACATCTGCTTGATGTTGGCCATGGCGCGGAAAAACGTATCCACGGCCCAAGGCAGGATGAATTCAGCTCCGGCGCTCTTGGTACGAAAGTAATCCTTGAGCCAGCGTTCCTGCTCGTCGTTGATACGTGCTGCTACCTGTGGCATGGGGCCCCCGTAGGCGTCTGCGACGCCATTTTCCTGCGTTGTTTACAGGAAGCCTACCGCAGGCCCCGTCAAAGTTCAAGACATTTTCTAGAAAATGTCTTGCATTCCGTACAGGCGTCCCGGCTGCTGTCCGCACAGCCAGGCAGCGGCCCGCAGGGCTCCCTGGGCGAAGGTCTCGCGCGAGTGGGCCTGATGCGTCACTTCGATGCGCTCGCCGGGGCCCATGAAGTAGACCGTGTGAACACCGACCACATCCCCGCCGCGAATGGCCTGGATGCCGATCTGCGCCTTGGGACGCTCACCGATGATGCCGTCACGGGCGGAACAGCGGACGTCGTCCAGATCCCAGCCCCGGGCTTCGGCCAGGCATTCGCCCAGACGCAGGGCCGTACCGCTGGGGGAATCCTTTTTACGGTTATGGTGCAGCTCCACCATCTCGATATCGTACTTTTCCCCGAGGGCGCGGGTCAGTTCGGGCAGGACCTTGAGCAGCACATTGACGCCGATGCTCATATTGGGCGCCCAGAACATGCGGCAGCTTTCGGCCAGCTTCGCCAGTTCCTGCTTTTGTTCATTGGTGAAGCCGGTGGTGCCGATCACATGAGCGGCACCGAACTTGGCCACACTGCGGGCCGTGGCCAGACTGACCTCGGGAGCGGTGAAATCGACGACGACAGCTTTGCCGTCCAGACTTTGCAGCAGCTCTTCCACATTCTGGCTCACCGGGCACGACAACGCGGCCAGACCGGCAGCAAATTCGCTGCGTTCCACCACGCCCGCAAGCGTGAAGGCGGGGTCTTCCTGCACCAGCGTGCAGATGGTCCGGCCCATACGGCCATTGGCACCCATGACGATGATCGGCGTGCTCATTGCTTCACCTGTCCTGTTCTGTTGAAAGTTATGCGTCCATCCTGTCAGCGAGCAGATTCAAGAAAGCTGCTTCATCAAGGACGGTGATCCCCAGGCTTTGGGCTTTTTCCAGTTTGCTGCCCGGATTTTCGCCCACCACAAGGATATCTAGTTTTTTGCTCACACTGCCCAGCACTACGGCGCCGGCCGTCTCGGCCAGCTGTTTGGCCTTGCCCCGCGCCATGGAAAGGGTGCCGGTGAAGAGGATGTTCTTCCCCTGCAAGGGACCACCCTCCCCGACTGCCTCGGCAGGCTCTGCCGCAGCCACGGGCCACAGGTCTGCCTCACGCAATCCGGCCAGCATATGCTGGTTGGCCGGGCTTTCAAAAAAGCTGCGGATGGAGCTGGCCACCTCGGGCCCCACATCCGGCAGCTCCAGCAGGCGCTGGGTATCGGCGGCCGCCAGGGCATCCATATCGTGAAAATGCGCCGCCAGCATGCGGGCGGTCTGCTCGCCCACATGGCGGATGCCCAGGGCACTGATGAGGCGGGCCAGCGTGGCATTGTGGCGGGCATCATCAAAAGCGTCTACAATCTTGCGGGCCAGCACGTCGCCCATACGGTCGAAGGGCAGCAGATCCTGCACCGTGAGCCGGAACAGCTGTTCCGGGCTGGTGACATGCCCGCTGCTGACCAGCTGCTCTATCCATTTCTGTCCCACGCCCTGCACATCCAGACCGGCCTTGGACACGAAGTGACAGATGGAGCGCAAGCGCACCGCCGGACAGGAGATATTGCCGCAACGCCAAGCCGCTTCACCGGGTTCCCGGTGGGCCGGCTCGCCGCAGACGGGGCAGATATGCGGGAATTCGAACGGCCTTGCACCCGAGGGGCGTTCCTCCAGCACCGGGCCCACCACTTCGGGGATGACATCACCTGCCCGCTGCACGATGACCGTATCCCCTACCCGTACGTCCTTGGCCAGAATCTCGTCTTCATTATGCAGAGTGGCGCGGGTGACCATGACTCCGCCCACGGCCACCGGCTCCAGCTGAGCCACAGGGGTCAGGACACCGGTACGCCCCACCTGGATCTCGATACCGGTCAGACGGGTATGCACCTGCATGGCCGGGAATTTGAAAGCGATGGCGAAACGCGGCGCGCGGGCCGTGAAGCCCAGGGCCTCCTGCGCTTCCAGATCGTCCTGCTTGGCCACGGCACCGTCGATCTCCATGGGAAAATCCGCCCTGCCCTGACGCACGCTTTCCACATAGGCTTCCACAGCGGCCGGATCGGCGCAGAGTTTGCCGTCGGGCGGCGTCAAAAAACCGTAGTCACGCAGCCGGGTCGCCAGTTCGTGCTGGAAATGACAGGGGGCCGCCTGTCCCCAGCGGGCCTCGCCCAGGCTGTAGGCCAAAAAGCGCAGGGGCATCTGCTGGGTGTTGGCGACATCCAGCTGGCGCAGGGCACCGGCAGCGGCATTGCGCGGATTGGCCAAGAGCTTTTGGCCCAGGGATTCCCGGCGCTCGTTGATGGCGGCAAAATCCTTTTTGTAGATGACCACCTCGCCGCGCACCTCCAGCCGTTCCGGGAAGGGACCGGCCCCGCGCAGCCGCAGGGGGACCGTACGGATGGTACGCACGGCCTCGGTAACCACTTCACCATCTTCCCCGTCGCCGCGGGTCAGCGCCTGTTGCAGGACGCCATCTTCATAGATAATCTCCAGGGCAAGACCATCCAGTTTGGGGTCACACCAGAAGGCCAGCGGCGCTTCGGGCAGGGCGCGCTGCATGCGGGCCACGAATTCCTGCCACTCCTCGGGGGAAAAGACGTTGTCCAGACCGTACATGCGCTGACGGTGGCGCTGCTTGGGCAGACCGCCCAGCAAACCGCCCCCCACGCGCAGCGTGGGCGAATGGGGACTGCGCCATTGCGGATGGTCTTCCTCCAGCGCCTTCAGCTCCCGGAACAGGGCATCGTACTGGTCGTCGCTGATGACCGGCTTGTCCAGCGTATGATACAGATAATTGTGGTGCTCCAGGATGGTCGTCAGCCAGGCCATCCGCTCCTGGGGCCTGTCCTTTGGCGGTTCGGGCAGGCTCAAAGGATCCACAGGCGCCGGGGCTGCGGCTGCGGCGGAAGGCGCGACGATTTTTTCCGCAGCCTTTTTCTCGGCCCGCTTTTGGGGGGCGGGCGCGGCAGGGGCACCGAAAAGGGAAAGCTGTTCTGGACTCATGATCACTCCGGCAGGGCGATAAGGCGTTCACGCAGGGCCCGGATACGGTCCCGCAGGGCGGCGGCACGTTCGAACTCCAGTTCCCGGGCCGCCTCGCGCATCTCTTTTTCCAGACGCTGGACCAGCGCCGCGGTATCTTCGGCAGTCAGGGGCACGGCATTGTCCTGACGGGACGCACGCCCCCTGCTCTTGCCCCGGGATGAAGAACTGGTATCCACATACAGGGCATCCAGCGGAGATTCAAGACTTTTTCGGGTACTCCGCGGCGTGATGCCGTGCTCCGTGTTATAGGCCGTCTGCTTGGCCCGGCGCCGTTCGGTCTCGTCCATGGCAGCACGCATGGAGGCCGTGACCGTATCGGCATACAGGATGACATGCCCGTGGACGTTGCGCGCCGCACGGCCAAAGGTCTGGATGAGCGATCCGGTGGAACGCAGAAAGCCTTCCTTGTCGGCATCGAGGATGCACACCAGCGAGACCTCGGGGATGTCCAGACCTTCGCGCAGCAGGTTGATACCCACCAGCACGTCGAACTCCCCTTGTCGCAGGGCCCTGATGATCTGCAAACGCTCCAGGGTGTCGATATCCGAATGCAGATAGCGGGCATTGACGCCCATATTGCAGCAATACTCGGTCAGGTCCTCGGCCATGCGCTTGGTAAGGGTGGTCACCAGCACCCGCTCCCCGCGCCGGATGCGTTCCCGGCATTCTCCCAGCAGGTCTTCCATCTGTCCCTTGGTGGGGCGCACCTCCACTTCCGGATCCACCAGCCCCGTGGGCCGGATGATCTGCTCAGAAATGATGCCTTGGGACTGGTCCATCTCGTATTTGCCCGGTGTGGCCGAAACGTAGACCACCTGATGCAGCAGGGAGCGGAACTCGTCGAACTGCAGGGGACGGTTGTCCAGGGCCGAGGGCAGGCGGAAGCCGTAGTCCACAAGGGTCTGCTTGCGCGAGCGGTCGCCCTTGAACATGCCGCCCACCTGCGGCACGGTGATGTGGGACTCGTCCACGAACAGGATGAAATCCTCGGGGAAATAGTTGAGCAGGCAGGAAGGCGGTTCCCCGGCCTTGCGGCCGTCCAGATGGCGGGAATAATTTTCGATGCCGTTGCAGTAGCCAAGCTCCTCGATCATCTCCAGATCAAGCTGGGTCCGCTGCTCCAGACGCTGCGCCTCCACCAGGCGCCCGCTGGCCTTGAAGGCCGTCAGCCGTTCCAGCAGCTCCTGCCGGATGTCGGCCGTGGTCCGTTTGAGGTTGTCCTGGGCGGAAACGAAGTGACTGGCCGGATAGATGACGGTCTTGCCCACTTCCGCCAGCACGTCCCCGGTCAGGGGGTCCACCTCGCGCATGGAGTCGATGTCATCCCCAAAAAATTCGATGCGCAGGGCCCGCTCGTGATGGTAAGCGGGGATGATCTCCAGCACGTCCCCGCGCACACGGAAGGTCCCGCGATGGAAGTCATAGTCGTTACGCTCGTACTGGACTTCCACAAGACGGGTGATGAGGGCATCCATGGACATATGCTGCCCCACTTCCACCGGGATGATCATGCGGGCGTAGAATTCGGGGGAGCCCAGGCCGTAGATGCAGGAGACCGAAGCCACGATGATCACGTCGCGCCGTGTCAGCAGGGCATGGGTCGCGGCATGGCGCAATTTGTCGATATTGTCGTTGATGGACGAATCTTTCTCGATGTAGGTGTCCGAGGCGGGCACATAGGCTTCCGGCTGGTAGTAGTCGTAATAACTGACGAAATACTCCACAGCGTTCTGCGGGAAAAATTCGCGGAACTCGTTGTAGAGCTGGGCGGCCAGCGTCTTGTTGGGGGCCAGCACCAGCGCCGGGCGTCCGCAGCGGGCAATGACATTGGCCATGGTGAAGGTCTTGCCGGAGCCGGTCACGCCCAGCAGGATCTGTTCCGGCACGCCGGCTTCCAGATTGGCCACCAGGGAATCGATGGCCTCCGGCTGGTCACCTGTGGGGACATAGGCGCTATGGAGCTTGAAAGGAGACTGGTTCATCATCGCTCGTCGGGAAGCCAGCCCAGGGCAGCATCATGGCGAAAAGACATCCGCCACGGCTGCCACGGCAGCTGGGAGACAGGTTCAGGATCAGGGACGGGCACAGCCTGCCGCAGGAGCGCCAGGAATTCCTTGCGGGGGATCTCCCGCGCGCCCATGGCCAGCATGTGGGGCGTGGCCTGCTGACAATCCAGCAGGAGGAAATCCCGTTCGCGCAGGAACGCCACCAGGCCCGCAAGGGCCGCCCGCGAAGCTTCGGGACAGAGGTGGAACATGGATTCCCCGAAAAAGGCCCGCCCCAGGGCCACACCGTACAGGCCGCCCAGCAGCTCCCCATCCCGCCAGGCTTCCACGGAATGGGCATAGCCCAGGGCGTGCAGGCGCTCATAGGCCGCTATCATCTCGGGCAGTATCCATGTCCCTTCACTGTCGCGACGGGGCGCCGCGCAGGCCCGGATGACGCGGGAAAAGGCCGTATCCATGCGAAGCTCGAACGGATGGTTGCGCAAGGCCCGGGCACTGCGGCGCGGCAGATGGAAGGCATCCGGCGGCAGCACGCAACGGGGATCAGGACACCACCACAGCAGGGGCATGTCCTCACCGTACCAGGGAAAGATGCCCCGGCTGTAGGCTGCCAGCAGACGTGCCGGCAGCAGATCGCCACCGGCACACAATATCCCTTCCGCGGTGCAGCATCCCGGCGAGGGGAACTGCGCCGCATACAGGGCTATCTGCTTACGCATCGTTGCGGCTGTCATCCCCCTCCTCCGCTTCCGCGCCCTGTGCAGGGGCCGCGTCAGGGAACTGGAGTACGAGTTCATTGTCCTTGACCCCCAGGCGGACGAGCCCGCCGTGGCGCAGACGGCCGAAGAGCAGCTCACCGGCCAGGGCGTCTTCCACCCGGCTGCGCAGCAAACGCCGCAGCGGACGCGCGCCCATGGCGGGATCATAGCCCTTTTCCGCCAGCCAGGCACGGGCACGGGGCGTAGAGGCCAGCGTGACCTGCTGTTCCGCAAGGCTGTTCCCGATCTCACGCAGGAACTTGTCCACGATACGCTGCATCATGGCAGGCGTGAGGGCCCGGAACGGGATCATGGCATCGAGACGGTTGCGGAATTCGGGCGTGAACAACCGTTCCACAGCCCCCAGGGCCTTGCGGGCCGCATCTTCGGGCGCGGCCTTGCCAAAGCCTATGCTGGCCTTGGACATCTCGAACGTCCCGGCATTGGAAGTCATGATGAGCACCGTGTGGGAAAAGTCCGTCTTGCGGCCGGAATTGTCCGTCAGGGTACCGTAGTCCATGACCTGCAGCAGGATGTTGAAGATGTCGGGATGGGCCTTTTCTATCTCGTCCAGCAGGACCACGGAATACGGGGCCTTGCGCACGGCCTCGGTCAGCAGGCCGCCCTGGTCGAAGCCCACATAGCCTGGCGGCGAACCGATGAGGCGCGAGACCGTGTGCGGTTCCATGTATTCGCTCATGTCATAGCGCAGGAACTCCACGCCCATGGTCTGGGCCAGCCCGCGGGCCAGCTCCGTCTTGCCCACGCCGGTGGGGCCATAGAAAAGGAAGGCGCCCGTGGGCCGCTGACGCTGCCCCAGGCCCGCACGCGAACGCAGGATGGCGCGCACGGTCTGCTCCACGGCTTCTTCCTGCCCAAAGACGATCTGCTTGAGGTTCTTTTCCAGATTGGCCAGGCGGTTCCGCTCCTGCCCCGAGACCGTCCTCACGGGCACGCCGGCCATACGGGCCACGATGCGTTCCACGTCGGACACCGTGACGGCGGCCGTCCGCTTTTCATCCTTGCGGCGCAGGTCCACGGCGGCCCCCACTTCGTCCATCACGTCGATGGCCTTGTCAGGCTGCAGACGGTCACGGACATAACGGTTGGAAAGGTCCACGATGCTGCGCAGCACGGTCTCGCTGTAGCGCACGCGGTGATGGCCCGCGTAATGGGACTGCAAGCCGCTGAGGATGGCAAAGCAATCCTCGGCATTGGGTTCCCCCACGTCGATGCGCTGGAAGCGCCGCGTCAGGGCCCGGTCTTTTTCCAGGTGGTTGCGGAACTCCTCATGGGTGGTGGAGCCGATGCAGCGCAGCTCCCCGCTGGCCAGTACGGGCTTGAGCAGGTTGGAGGCGTCCATGGAACCGCCGGAAGTGGCCCCGGCGCCCACGATGGTGTGGATCTCGTCGATGAAGACCACGGCATCCGGGATGTTCTTGAGCTCTTCCACGATGGCCTTGAGGCGGCTTTCGAATTCGCCGCGATAGCGGGTACCGGCCAGAATCAGGCCCATATCGAGGGCGTAGATCTTGACGTCCTTGAACTTTTTGGGGACCTGCCCCTGGGCGATGCGCAGGGCCAGACCTTCGGCCAGAGCTGTCTTGCCCACGCCGGGATCGCCCACGAACAGGGGATTGTTCTTGCGGCGGCGGCACAGGACCTCGATGGCTCTGTCCAGTTCTTCCTGACGGCCCACCAGGGGGTCGATCTTGCCGTCACGAGCACGGGCGGTGAGCTCGGTGGCGTACTTTTCCAGAACGTTCTCCCCGGCTTCGCCTCCTTCCTTCTCCCTGGCGGCATCGGGGGACACGCCCCGGGATCCGCCTCCTTCCGGCATACCGTGCGAGATGAAGGTCAGCGCGTCCAGACGATCCACTCCCTGACGCGTCAGGAAGTAGTGGGCATAGCTGTCCTCTTCATCCAGGATGGCCACGAACAGGTCGCCCAGTTCCACCTGGCTCCGTCCCGAAGCGTGGATATGGCCCAGGGCCCGTTCGAGCACCCGCTGCACGCCGGCGGTCTGATGGACTTCGTGCTCACCCTGATCCGGCAGCACCTGCATCTCGTTACGGAAAAAGCCTTCCAGCTGTTCGCGCAACACCGCCACACTGGCCCCGCTGCCTTCCAGCAGCAGACGGCCGGGGGCCACGGTCGTCAGTGAGAACAGGATGTGCTCCACCGTCAGCAATTCATGCCTGCGGCGTTGCACTTCCTGGACGGCAACCTTCAAAACTTCCTGAACAGCAGCACTGAGCATATGATCCTCAACGATATTTTTCCATGGTGCAGCGCAAGGGGAAGCCCGCCGCGCGGGCCCGCCGCCTGACGAGCGCCACCTTTGTTTCCGCTATCTCATGCGTGTAGACGCCGCACTGGCCGATGCCCTGCTGATGGACGGCCAGCATGATGGCCGTGGCTTCTTCCGGTGTCTTGTGGAAAATGTCGCACAGGACGCCGACGACGAAATCCATGCTCGTATAATCGTCGTTGTGGAGCAGGACCACATAACGGTCCGGTTCCTTGACCTTCTTCTTGACGATGGTGGCAGTATCCGTTCCCGGCTCGTTCCAGGTTTCATCGGCCATGAGGGCTATCCTCCACGGTAGGCAGGCCCAGATCCCGGCGCCAGCGGGCCAGTTCTTCGGGCGTGAACACAAACGACAGGTCGGGCGGCAGATTATTCCGCTGCCGCCACTCCTGATGAAGATAATGATAACTTTGAGTACTAACCGGGACATCGTCAAGTCCCAGCAGAGCTTCCAGACGCAGGATCTCTTCCTCGGGCCCCTCCAGCTCCACCACGCGGGCAAAGGGGACGATATCCATGTCGATACTGGTATGCTCCAGCCTCCAGGTCTCCCGGATCTTTTCATAGCAGGCACGGACCACATAGCCCAGGCCTTCCAGGATGCTGTGCATCTGCGCGGCATCGGTGACGGGGGTCTCCCGCTCTTCACGGACCTTGAAGGCCGCATCCGGCGCGGAGACGGGCGGCAGCTTGAGGGTCAGCACGTTTTGCGCATGGTCCGGCCATTCCTGCGAGCGCAGGCGCAGCAGGTGATGCCCGGCCCGCAAGGAGCCGTCAGGCAGGTCATAGATGCGGTTCCGCTCCAGATGGACGTCACCTCCCTGCGCACCATACTGGCGCAGGCGACGGCGCAAGCTGTCGAAATCGACCTCGAGATATTTGCGTTCTATTTCAAGAGCCATGGTATGCTCACTGTTTGCGATGAAAGAGTTTCTGCTGCAGGTCGGCGATGGTCGCGATGCCGCCCTTGCCGGGATGAATCACGGGCTCGAAGCCCAGACGGCGCGCCTGGGCCAGACGAAGGTCGTGGGCGGCCACGGGCCGCACCTGACCGTTGAGGTCCACCTCGCCCCACAGGACACACTTTTCCGGCAGCGGCACGTCATAATACGACGACAGCACCGCCGCCACCAGGGCCAGGTCCAGCCCGGGCTCCTGCAGCTTCATGCCGCCGCCGACCTTGGCATAGATGTCCACCTGTCCGAAATTGAGTTTGAGGCGCTTTTCCAGCACGGCCAGCAGCAAATGCAGACGGTTGGCATCGAAGCCGAGGGCCGCACGCCGGGGGATGCTGAGGAAGGTCCGGGCCACCAGGGCCTGCACTTCCACCGCCAGCGGGCGCTGCCCGTCCACGGCCATGACCACCGCCGTGCCGGAGAGGGAGGCGTCGCGATCGCCCAGGAAAAAGGTGGAGGGGTCATCCACCACTTCCATGCCCCGGCCCCCCATGCGGAAGACCAGCAGCTCTTCATTGGGGCCAAAACGGTTTTTGAAGACGCGCAGCAGGCGGAACATCTGGCGGCGGTCGCCTTCAAGAGAGATGACGGTATCCACCATATGCTCCAGCAGGCGGGGACCAGCCAGGACACCGTCCTTGGTCACATGGCCCACCAGCACCAGCGTGACGCCCAGACGGCGGCAGGCTTCCAGCAGGGCCATGCTCACGGCACGCACCTGATTGACATTGCCGGGAAGGCCTTCGGCATCGACGCTGCTCATGGTCTGTACCGAGTCCACCACCAGCAAACGGGGCGGAGCCAGCTCCAGGGCGGCGATGACCTCGTCCACACTGGAGGTGGACATGGCCAGCAGGTTGTCATGCAGCATGCCGAGCCGCTGTCCCCGCGCCTTGATCTGCGGCAGGGATTCTTCGCCGCTGGCATAAAGCACTCTGCCCCCCTGGGCAGCGACCAGCCCAGCCACCTGCAGCAGCAGGGTGGATTTGCCGATGCCCGGCTCGCCGCCGATGAGGATGGCCGCACCCGGCACCAGACCCTTGCCCAGCACCCTGTCCAGTGAGGCGATGCCGCTGGGATAGGGATGATGCCCGGTCTCGGCTACGTCCTGCAAAGGAACAGGCCGGTTGCCCGCAGGGACGGATACCCTGGTGTTGCTGCGGGACAGGGCCTTGGGCTGTGCCGCGGCCTGAAGGGTGTTCCACTCATGGCAGCCGGGGCATTGACCACGCCATTGCAGGGTCTGTGCGCCACAGGCTGAACAGATAAAGACTTCTCTCGTTTTAGCCATGGCATAAAAATAAAAAAAAAGTGCAGCCCATGCAAGCATGTGCAGCAAAGTTCAGCTCTTGTGTTCGGTGTGTTGCAATATCGCGCCGTCACGGATGCAGTCATGATGCGGAATTGCGTCATGACTGTGCATCACTATTTGTGTTTTTTATCACATGACTCCAATAGTTCTTTCCAATGCGCCCTTTCGCGGCATTGCAGAGTTTCTGGGGCCTATCCGCCCCGCTTTCCGGCATCACCGATGTATCCCAAGGGCATAAAAAAAGCCCCTTGCGGGGCTTGAGAGCAGTTTTGCCGGGATGTCTAGCGGGGCAGGGGCACTCCCTTCTGCGCATCCACGATGGCGACGTAGAACTCGCTGACATCGTTGGGCGGGCTGTCGAACACGACCATGAAGGGAGCGCTGGCACCGGGCAGCAGGGTCACATTGGCCCCCTGCTCTTTCTCGGGGTCGGCCAGACGGCTGGCCATGGCTTCCTTGTCCAGTACGGAGAGCTGCAAGGGGGTCAGCTGGTTGCCGGCGGTCTGGCGATTGGAGGCGATGACCTTCTGATCCTGACCGTAAAGTACGGCTTCCACGGTGATCATGCTCACGGGCTGGGGGAATTCATTGACCACCCTGCCCTCGATGACCAGGATCTTGCCCATCTTTTCGTTGTTCACATAGTACTGGCGCACGTCCTTCATGGTCAGCAGGGCGATGTTCTCAGCGGTGGCTGCCGTTCCCTGGACAGGTGTCAGGGGGCGCTCATGCCAGCAGTACCAGTAGACAGCGGCACCGCCGCAGGCCAGCAGAAGCAGCAGCATCAGCCAGAACAGCCAGCGGCGCCGGGGGCGGGGCTGCTCCACATCGTCCGGCAGAAGATCCGGGATGGGCGCAGGGGCAGGCTCAGGCAATTGCAGGGCAAAGACCGTCTTGCATACGGAGCAGCGCAATTTCGCACCCGGCCGGGCAAGATGTTCCGGCAGGTTGAAACGGCTGGCGCAGTGAGGGCATTGAATTTCCATCATTTGGCTCCAGGTGCGGGCAGGTGCTAGTCCCCGGCGGATTCGAAGACCAGCTCTTCCACATCAGGCAGGGCCCGATATTTTTCAGCATAGTCAAGGCCGTAGCCGACGATGAACCCTTCCTCGAGCTTGAAGCCCGCAAAATCGACGCGCACGTCCACTTCGCGGCGTTCGTTCTTGTCCACCAGCGCGGCCAGACGCAGGCTGCGGGCCCCGCGGGCCTCGAACTGGCGCATCAGGAACTGCATGGACAGACCGCTGTCCACCACGTCCTCGACGATCAGCACATGCTTGCCGGTGATGTCGCAGTCCACGTCCTTGCTGAACACCACATGGCGGGAACTGGACGTCCCCTTGCCGTAGCTGGACAGACGGACGAAATCCAGTTCGAGGTTCTCCGAACGCATGGCCCGGACGAGGTCGGTGAAGAAGAACACAGCGCCCTTGAGGACGCATACGGCCACCAGGGGCTCATCTCCGTAAAAGGCATCGATCTCGGCGGCCATGGCACGCACGCGCTCGGCGATCTGGCCGGAGGTATAGACGATCTTGCGTTCCTTGATGGCGTTCATCTTAATCGAGCTCCAGGAACATGGCGGTTTCGTCGCAGTCGGGGTACTTGGCGCAATGCACGCAGTCGGCCCAGATCTTCTGGGGCAGGACGCCCTTGTCCACCTCATGGAAACCGATGCGCTCAAAGAAAGCCGCCTGATACGTCAGGGAGAAGACCTTCTTGAGGTGCAGGATGCGACAGTCATCGACACAGGCCATCACGATCTTGCGGCCCAGGCCCTGCTTGCGCAGATCTTCGCGCACGGCCAGGGAGCAGACTTCGGCCAGATCCTCCCAGACAGGCGCCAGGGCGCAACAGGCGGCCAGGCCGCCCCGGGGGTCGTCGATGACCAGGAAATTACGGACATGGCCGTACAGAAAGATCAGCGCACGGGGCAGCAGCAGGCCCTTGCGCGCATTTTCCATCAGCAGGGCATGGATATCCTTCACATCGTCCATGGTCGCACGGCGTACCGTGTAGGTGTCGCTCATTATTTTTGCTCTCCGAGAGAATCAAAGATTTCCGTCAGTTCTTTTTTCGAGACCATGCCCGACCCCATCAGGGCCAGACGCCCGTTCTTGCCGTAAAAAACATTGTGCGGGATGGTGCGCACGTTGAAGGCGCGGATCACGTCTTCACTGGCCCTGTACACAGGGTAGTCGACCTTCAGCCGCTTGAGGAAGGCCGGGAGCGTGCTCGCGTCCTCATCCACCGAAAGGCCCACGATGACGACCTTGCCCTCGTACTTGGGCGCCAGGCTGACAAGATCCGGGATCTCCTCACGGCAGGGGGGGCACCAGGTGGCGAAGAAGTTGAGCATGACGACCTTGCCCTTGTTCTGGGCCACTATGGAGGTCAGGTCCTTGAGCCCCACGGTCTTGTACT
Source organism: Desulfovibrio sp. SGI.102 (assembly GCF_050314315.1). NCBI lineage: Bacteria > Pseudomonadati > Thermodesulfobacteriota > Desulfovibrionia > Desulfovibrionales > Desulfovibrionaceae > Desulfovibrio > Desulfovibrio sp. SGI.102. The sequence continues at coordinate 30,070 of NZ_JBNPNC010000019.1, forward strand.
CCTGGGCCTGCGCCAGGCAGGGCAGGAACAGGGTCAGAAGCAGCAGGGGCAAAATAAATCGCTTCATGGGATTATCCTGTGACAAACTGTTTGGCGGCCCGCACTGCGCTGACCGCATCTTCGCAATAGGCATCCGCGCCGATGGCATCGGCAAAGGCCTGGGTCACGGCAGCGCCGCCCACCAGCACCTTGATGGGGAGATTGCGCTCCCGCACCAGACGGATGGTATCTTCCATCCGTACCATTGTCGTGGTCATCAGAGCCGACAGGCCGATGATACGCGCCTTATGTTCCAAAGCGCAAGCGACAATCTGCTCCGCCGGGACATCCTTGCCGGCGTCGATGACGTCGAATCCGTGGTTGCCCAGCAGCAGGCAGACGATGTTCTTACCGATATCGTGGATGTCCCCTTCCACAGTGGCCATGACGATCACGGGACGTTCCTCGGGGCCGCGGCTCTTCTCCAGCAAGGGCTTGAGATGGGCAAAGGCCTTCTGCATGGTCTCCGCCGCGCGGATGAGCTGCGGCAGGAAATACTCCCGGCGCTCATAGCGCGTCCCCACTTCGGTGATGGCCGGGATCAGGACGTCCTGCACCAGGGCGAAAGGCTCGGCACCGGCGGCCAGTTCCTTTTCCAGCAGGGGCAGCACGTTTTCCAGATCGCCGAAAAGGACGGCATCCCCCAGGGTCTCGGCAGCGGCGCCCGGGCCCTTGCCGGCCCTGACCACACCGCCGCTGGCCTTCCAGCCGGCATAGGAGGCGATGAACGACCCGGCATTGCTGTCGCTCCCCTGCAGCACGGCCACGGCATCGCAGGCCTCATGCAGACGGGGAGCGGAAGGATTGGCGATGCAGGAGGACAGACCGGCGCCCGCGCACATGGCCATGAAGGTGGCATTGAGCAGGTCGCGGGCAGGCAGGCCGAACGAAACATTGGAAAGGCCCAGTGTGGTCGCCAGACCCTGGCTGCGGCACCAGCGGACCATCTCAAGGCATTGCAGGGCGCCTTCAAGCTTGGAGGACACCGACAGGGCCAGGATGTCCACCATCACCAGACGGCGGGGGATACCCAGGGAGTCGGCCTGCTCCAGCAGCTTTTCCACGATGGCGATACGCTCGGAGGCCCGGACGGGCAGTTTCGTCCCCTGCAGGGGAAGCAGGATGAAGGGCGCGCCGAAATCACGGCAGACAGGTCCCAGCAGCTCCATGCGCCCGGCTTCGCCGCTGATGGAATTGACAAGGAAGGAGCCCGGACAGTAGGGCAAGGCACGGGCGATGGCCTGGGCATTGGAAGAATCCAGCGACAGGGGCACGTCCACCCGGGAGACCAGACGCTGCACCAGATCGGGCAGGAGCACGGTCTCGTCCACCAGAGAGGCGCCCACGTTCACATCAAGGATGCGGGCCCCGGCCTGCAGCTGCTCATCGGCCAGGCGGAAGGCTTCATCGAACTGCCCGGCCTGCAGCTGGCGGGTCAGCTCCTTCTTGCCCGTGGGATTGATGCGCTCACCGATGACGCTGAACGGCTGCCCTTCTCCCAGGCGCAGGAGCTGCGAACGGCTGGTCAGGCAGATGCCCGAAGGGCTGACCACCGGACGCTCGTCGCAGGTCACGCTTTCCAGGGCCTGACGCAGGGCCGCCAGATGCTGGGGCGTGGTGCCGCAGCAGCCGCCCAGCACCCGTGCCCCGCGGGCGGCGAAGGCCGCCGTTTTCTGGGCAAAGGCCTCCGGCCCCAGAGGGAAGACGGTCTCCGAGCCGCGCAGCTCCGGCAGACCGGCATTGGGTTCCGCGACGACGGGGCAGGAACAGACGGACAGCAGCTCTTCCATCACGGGCAGCATCTGATCCGGCCCCAGACTGCAGTTGGTGCCCAGGGCCGCCACGCCCATGTTCTGCATGGTCTCGGCAAAGATGGTGGGCGAAGAGCCCGTCAGGCTGACGCCCTGCTCGAAAGTCATGGAGACCATGACGGGCAGGTCGCAGACCTGACGCGCAGCCGTCACGGCGGCCCTGGCTTCGGCCAGGTCGAACTGAGTCTCGATGAAGATGAGGTCCGCCCCGCCGGCCACGAGGCCGCGGATCTGTTCCGAGAAGGCCTTGATGAGTTCCTCAGGCTCCATATCGCCCAGCGGACGGGCAAAATGACCGCTCGGGCCCACGTTGCCGGCTACGAAGACAGGACGCCCGGCCTGGGCGGCCGCGGCGCGCGCGGTCTCCACCATACGCTTGTTGAACGTAAAAACATCCAGGGAGGCCGGGAGTTTGCAGGGATTGCCGCCGAACGTGCACGAAGTGATGATGTCCACTCCTGCATCGAGATAGGCTTTGTGGATACCCTGAAGGATATCCGGTCGCTCCATGCAGAACTCTTCCGGGCTCACCCCGGCTGGCAGGCCGGAAGCCTGCAACATGGTCCCCATGGCGCCATCGAGCAACAACGGGCGCCTTTCCGCAAGGCGCTGAACAAATTTCATTCCTGTACCCAGCCTTTGTAATAAAATGTGGCATCTGCCCGTCAAAGGGCCGGCTGCAAGGCAGCCGCAAGGCTTTTACTACTGAAAATCATTGAAAAGGACAAATCAAAACTATAGCATGGGGCTACACCGACATCAGGGATGTCATCAGCCCCCTGAGGAAAATAATGAAGAAAAACAACAAGAATGTCCCCGATCACCCTTCTTCCGCGCCTGTGGCGGACGTGGAAGTCCTGGATGCCGCAGACGAAGACAGCTCTCTGGACTCGCTGGAAGAACTCGATGAGGACAGCCTCGACCAGGGCGAGATTCTGGATGTGGGCGACGACGGCCCCATGCTGCTTACCGAAGGCAGCCATGACGAATCCAGCCTCCCTGCGCCGTCCATGCCCCGCCTGCCGTCCACCGACGGCCGGGACAGTTTGCAGCTTTACCTGCGCGAGGTGAGCCGCTTCCCCATGCTCAAGCCCGAGGAAGAACACGAGCTGGCCGTGCGGGTGCGCGATCACAACGACCCCGACGCCGCCTTCAGGCTGGTCTCGTCGCATCTGCGCCTTGTGGTACGCATCGCCATGGACTTCCAGCGCCGCTGGATGCAGAACGTCCTCGACCTCGTCCAGGAAGGCAATGTGGGCCTCATGCGGGCCGTCAACAAGTTCGACCCCGACAAGGGCATCAAGTTCTCCTACTACGCCTCTTTCTGGATCAAGGCCTATATCCTCAAGTTCATCATGGATAACTGGCGCATGGTCAAGATCGGCACCACCCAGGTGCAGCGAAAGCTGTTCTACAATCTCAACCGTGAACGGCAAAAGCTGATCGCCCAGGGCTTCGATCCCGACGCCGCCATGCTCTCCGAGCGTCTGGGCGTCAGTGAAGAACAGATCACGGAGATGGATCAGCGCCTTGCCGCCAACGACCTTTCCCTCAACGCCCAGGTGGGGGAAGATACGGGCGGCGCCACCCGCATGGACTTCCTTCCGGCCCTGGGACCGGGCATCGAGGACAGTCTGGGGGATTCCGAAGTGGCGGAGCTGCTGCGCGAAAAGCTCAAGACCATCCTGCCCAAGCTCAACGAGAAGGAACTCTACATCCTGCAGAACCGGCTGCTGACAGATGACCCCGTCACCTTGCGCGAGATCGGTGAACGATATAACGTGACCCGCGAACGCGTGCGCCAGCTGGAAGCCCGTCTCCTGGAGAAGATCCGCCAGCATCTGGCCCTGGACATCAAGGACTTTTCCGACGCCTGGATTCAATAATCTATGAGAAACAAGACCATCCTCCTGCTCTGCTCTGCCCTGCTGAGCGGTTCGCTGTCCCTTTCCCTGCTGGGATGCGGCGGCTGTGCCTCCACCCAGCCCCGGAGCGGGGCCGCTTCCCCCTCTTTCCAGGGCATCGAGATCCTGCCCGAGGAAAAAGAGCTTTCGCCGGCCGCCAAGGATACCTACGCCTATCTCCTTTATATGCAGGCCCTTGCCGACGAGGATGAAGAACTGCTCCTGCAGGCGGCCCAGCAGATGACCGGCGGCACCCTGCCTGCCAAGGCTTGGCTGGAAGGCGCCCTGTGGCTGGACAGCCGTCGTTCGGAAAAGGTGCTGCCCCTGCTGGAGCTGGGCCTGCAGGTCTGGCCCGACGATCTGCCCCTCAATCTGTTCAGCGCCGAGGCCCTGGCGGCCCACGGCAAGACGGAACAGGGCCTGGAGCAGATCCGGGCCTTCGTGGCGCGGCATCCCGACTCCCTGGATGCCCGCATGGAGCTGATCCTGCTGCTGGTCAAGGCCAAAAGATTCGATGAGGCGGAAAAGCACATCGGCAGTATCGCTGCCGGTGAACGGACGCCCATGGTGGATTATTACCATGCCCGGGCCCTGATCGGGATGCAGCGCCGTGCGGAAGCCATCCCGCTGCTCCAGAAGGCCATCCAGGCCATGCCGGACTTTGTCGAGGCCCTGGTGGAGCTGGCCTATGCCTACGAACAGCAAAAGCAGTGGAACGAGGCCCGCACCATCTACGAAAAGCTGCTCAAGCTCCAGGTCTCCGAGCAGGATGTATGCCTGCGCCTCGTCCACCTTTCGCTGCGTCTCAACCAGCCGGAAAAGGCCCTGAAATATTTCCGCAAGGGCCCGGATGCCGCGGCGTTCAAGCTCACCGCCATCAGCATGTTCCTGGAAAGCCGCCATTATTTGCAGGCAGAGCGGCTGCTCAAGGAGATGCTGGACGAGCCGGGCGTACCGCCTGACGTTTTCCTGATGCTGGCCGGTATCGCCCGCGACCAGCGCCGTGACACGGAACTGGCCCTGAGCTGGCTGGCCCGGATCCCGGCCAGCAGTCCCACGGCCGTACAGGCGGAAGGGCTGAAAGCCCAGATCCTGGCCGATGCGGGCAAGGAAAAAGAGGCGCTGGCCTCCGTGCGCAATCTGCAGCAGCGCCATGCCCGCAACGAGACCCTGCTGTTGCTGGAGGTCCGTCTGCTGGCCCGTCTCAAGGCCATGGACGAGGCCCTGGCCAGGGCCCGTCAGGCCGTGGAGATCGTCCCGGAAAGCTCGGAACTGGCCTTTACCCTCGGCAGCCTTCTGGACAGCCTCGGCAAGCGTGATGAAGCCATGAAGGTCATGCAGGGCATCATCGCCAGCCATCCGGAGCACTATCAGGCCCTGAACTATGTGGGCTACAGCCTGGCCGTCCAGGGGAAGGATCTGGAACACGCCCTGGAGCTGCTGCAGCGGGCCGACCGTCTGGCCCCTGACCAGTTCTTCATCGTGGATTCCCTGGCCTGGGCCCTGTTCCGCCTGGGCCGTACGGAAGAGGCCCTGCAGAACATCCGGCGTGCGGTGGCTCTCGTCCCCTCGCCCGAAGCCGAGATACTGGAACATTACGGCGACATCGCCGCCGCCGCGGGCCAGAAAGAGGAAGCCCGCAAGGCCTACGAACAGGCCCTGAAACTCAAACCCGCCAATGCGGAATCCCTGCGCCAGCGTCTGGGGGACCTATGAAAAAGATCCTTTGTCTCATCGTCCTGATGTTCATGGCTTCGGCCTGTGCCCGCCAGCCTTCCACCGTGCCGCCTGCCGACAGCGCCGACCGCTGGCAGGCCTTCGTGGCCCGCAGCGGAGCCGTCAAGGAAGCCCCTTATCTTTTGAACGCCAGTCTGCGTTTTGGTACGGAGGGCGATACCCGGCGTGTCACGGCCCTGCTCTGGGGCAATGACAGCCGGAGCCTGCGCATGGACGTCATGGCCGGTATCGGGGCCGTAGTGGCCAAGATCTGGGAATCCGGCGATGAGTTCCTCGTGTACAGTCCCACGGAAAACCGGGCCTTTTTCCATCAGGGCAGCAACAAGCCTCTGCTGCGCGTCGGCGTACCGGTGCCTTTTGCCCTGGATGAGCTGGCGGCCCTGCTCAACGGCCGTCTCGTGACGGTCTTCGGTGACCGCTACTCCGACAGTCAGGCCCTTGCCAACGGCCATGTCGGCTTTATCCTTTCTTCTGCCGTGGGCGGCCTTCTGGAGATCGACGCCCAGGGCCAGGCTGTGGCCTGGCAGGAAAACGGCAGTCGCGGCTGGAGCATGGCCATCGCGTATGACGAGGCCGGTCTGCCCCGTCGCGTGAGCCTGCGCCACCCCGACGGCCAGACGGCCGTGCTGCTGGTCAAGGAACGTCAGGCCCCGGCTCCTTTCAATAACGAACAGCTGAGTCTGCTTCTGCCGGACAGCACCCCGGTGCTGCCCCTGGAACGCTACACGGCTCCCCAGCAATAACCCTAAGGAGAGATCATGAAATCCATCCACATGGCCTGTGACCACGCCGGTATCGAACTCAAGGAAACCCTGCGCGCCCATCTGGAAAAGATGGGCTATACGGTCACCGACCACGGCACCTACAGCAAGGAAAGCTGCGATTACCCCGTGTTCGCCCACGCCCTGTGCAATGCTGTCGAAGCCGAAGATGTGCCCGGCATCCTGATCTGCGGTACGGGGATCGGCATGTCCATAGCGGCCAACCGTCACAAGGGCATCCGCGCGGCGCTGTGCACCACGGAACTGCATGCCCGCCTCACCCGCCTGCACAACAATGCCAACGTGCTGTGCTTGGGGGCCCGGGTCACGGGCGTGGAGCTGGCGCTTGCCATCGTCGATACCTTCCTGTCCACCGAATTCGAAGGCGGCCGCCATCAGCGCCGCATCGACCTCCTCAACGCCTAGTCTGTGGGACCTGTCATGCAGCTGTACAATACCCTTACCCGTAAAAAGGAAGAATTCGTCCCTGTCCGGCCCGGCAAGGTCAACATGTATGTCTGCGGCATCACCGCCTATGACTACTGCCACATCGGCCATGCCCGGTCCGCCCTGGTCTTCGACGTGCTGGTGCGCCATCTGCGCGCCCTGGGGCTGGATGTGACCTTTGTCCGCAACTTCACCGACGTGGACGACAAGATCATCCGCCGCGCCAATGAAGAAAAACGCGACTGGCGTGAAGTGGGACAGACCTACATCGATGCCTTCCATGAAGACATGGACCGCCTGAACGTGGTGCGTGCCGATCACGAGCCCCGCGCCACCGAATACATCCAGCAGATGCAGGATCTCTGTTCCGAGCTCATCGCCCAGGGCAAGGCCTATGCCGTGCCGTCCGGCGACGTGTACTTCCGCGTGCGTGCCTATCCGCCTTACGGCAAGCTCTCCGGCCGCAGCCTGGACGAATTGCAGGCCGGTGCCCGCGTGGCGCCCGGTGAAGAAAAGCAGGATCCCTTGGACTTTGCCCTGTGGAAGGCAGCCAAGCCCGGTGAGCCCTTCTGGGAAAGCCCCTGGGGCAAGGGCCGTCCCGGCTGGCATATCGAATGCTCGGCCATGAGCAAGGAATATCTGCCCCTGGATATCCACGGCGGCGGCCAGGACCTCATCTTCCCCCATCACGAGAACGAGATCGCCCAGACCGAAGCCGCCTGCAGCTGCCAGCTGGCCCGTTTCTGGGTGCATAACGGCTTCGTGCAGGTCAATGCCGAAAAGATGTCCAAGTCGCTGGGCAACTTCAAGACAATCCGCGATATCCTGGCCAGCTACCTGCCCGAGACCCTGCGCTTCTTCCTGCTGGGCAAGCATTACCGCAGCCCCATCGACTTCACGGCCGACATCATGGACGAGTCCGAAAAGGCCCTGCAGCGCATCTACGAATGCCAGCTGGAAGCCGGCAAGGCTCTGGAGCGCGCCAAGTGGAAGAAAGTCGATCTGCCCGCCGACATCCTCAAGGAATGGGACGAACACGGCCAGGGCTTCAATGCCGCTCTGGACGACGATGTGAATACGGCCCAGGCCCTTGGCCACATCTTCTCCCAGGTGCGCCTGGTCAACCGCGTGCTGGAAGACAAGGCCCTGCGCGCGGGCGAAGGCGCCCGCCGTCTGCTGGAAGAGTTCTTCGAGCGCCGCAATGACTGGTCGGCCCAGCTGGGCCTGTTCGGCCAGGATCCGGCCACCTTCCTGCTGGCCCTGCGTGACCAGCGGGCGGCCCGTCTGAATATCGACGTGCCGCGCGTGCAGGCCCTTCTGGACGAGCGTGCCGCGGCCCGTGCCGCCAAGGACTTTGCCCGCTCCGACGAACTGCGCGCCGCGCTTGCCGAACTGGGCGTGGCCGTGCGCGACACCGTGGAAGGGCAGGTCTGGGATATAGCTTAGCGAGGTGACGATGCTGCATCGTTTCGGGAAGTTCCGTCGCCCTGTGGCGCTGGTGATGTTGAGTGTCTTCCTGGTCGCCCAGCTGCTTCTGCCGCTGACGGCCCGGGCATTCTTCTTCGGAGGGGTCTCCCTCAAGGACGAGAAGGAGATGGGGCACAAATTCGATGTGGCCATCCGCTCCAGCCTGCCCATGGTCGACGACCCCGAAGTCAGCAAATATGTGGATGGCCTTGTCCGTCGTCTGGTCAAGGCCATCCCGCCCCAACCCTTCACTTTCACGTCCGGCGTCATCCTGCATAACGCCATGAACGCCTTTGCCATTCCCGGCGGTCATGTCTATGTCTTCACCGGACTGATCATGAACTTCGAGGATGAGAGCCAGCTGGCTGGCGTTCTTTCGCATGAGCTGGCCCATGTGACCCAGCGCCATGTGGCCTCGCGTCTGGAGCGGGCCCAGTATCTGTCCGTGGGCAGTTTGCTGCTGGCCATCGCCGGCGTGGCCGTCGGCGGGCCTGCAGGCGGCGCCGTGGCCGTCGGGGCCCTGGGCGCAGGCCAGTCCGCCATGCTCAATTACAGCCGTCTGGACGAGAACGAAGCCGACCAGATCGGCCTGCAGTACCTGACCAAAGCGGGCTATCCGCCTTCCGGCATGGTGGGCGGCTTCAAGATCATGCGCCAGAAAAGCTGGATGGCGGGAGCCAGCGTGCCCGCCTATCTGTCCACCCACCCAGATATCGGTGACCGCATCAACGGCATCCAAGCCCGGCTGAGTTCCTTCCCCGCTTCCATCCGCAACCGGTCCTTCGACAATCGCCGCTTCAAAAGGGTCCAGACCGTCCTTTGGGGACGCTACGGCGACAGCCAGGCGGCCCTGCAGCGTTTTTCCGGCAAGGACGCCCTTTCCTGCATGGGGCGGGGCATGGTCCTTTCGCGCAGGAACAACGTGCGCGAAGCTGCCGCCGCCTTCGATCAGGCCTTGCAGCTGGCCCCCAAGGACCCGCTGGTGCTGCGCGAAGCCGGGACATTCCACTACCGCAAAGGCGACATGGCCAGGGCGGAAGGCCTGCTGCGTCAGGCCATGCAGCTGGACAAAAACGATTTCATGGCCAGATTCTTTTATGCGCGCATGCTGGATGAGACCGGCCGCGCCCAGCAGGCCCAGCCGTACTATACGGAAGTCCTGCGGGCCGTGCCGGAAGCCGCCGATGTCCATGAAGCCTATGCCCGTTCGCTGGGCTCCATAGGCAAGACCGGACTGGCCTACATCCACATGGCCTACAGTGCCATTTACTCCAACAACCGCAAGCTGGCAGAGCGCTACTTCAAGCAGGCCAAGGCAAAGACGGAAAAATCCGCCGACAGTGCGGCTTTCCGCAAGCTGGATGCGGTGTACAAAGAACGCAAGGAAATCTGGGAAGACCGATGATAGAAACGCACGCGACGACGATTCTGGCAGTCAAGAAGGACGGACAGGTTGCCATGGCCGGGGATGGCCAGGTCACCCTGGGCCAGTCCATGATCATGAAGCACACCGCCCGCAAGGTGCGCCGCCTGTATGACGGCAAGATCGTGGCCGGCTTTGCCGGTGCCACGGCCGATGCCTTCACCCTGTTCGAACTGTTCGAAGCCAAGCTCAAGGAATTTCGCGGCAATCTGCAGCGTTCCGCTGTGGAGCTGACCAAGGAATGGCGCAAGGACAAATACCTACGCCGCCTGGAAGCCATGCTCCTGGTCTCTGACGGCGAACATATCCTGCTGCTTTCCGGTAACGGGGACGTGTTCGAGCCCGACGATGACGTGGCTGCCATCGGCAGCGGCGGCCCCTATGCCCTTTCCGCAGCCCGCGCCCTGCTGCGCCACAGCAGCCTCCCCGCCCGGGAGCTGGCCCTGGAATCCATGAAGATCGCTTCGGAGATCTGCGTCTACACCAACGACCATTTCGTGGTCGAGACCCTGTAGGGGGACAGCGTGGAGATCCGCACCGGTTGCAAGATCAATCTGGGGCTGGAGATAACCGGCATCCTGCCCAACGGCTATCATACCCTCGATTCCGTATTCTATCCGCTGGCCCGGCCGTTCGACGTCCTGGAAGTGGAACGCAGGGAAGCGGCAGGCATCCGCGTGTTCTGCGATACCCCCGGCATCGACCTGGAGCATAACACCCTGACCAAGGCCCATGCCGCTTTCGCGGCCCTGCTGCCGGAACAGGCCGTCTGCCCGGGCGTGGATGTCACCCTGCGCAAGGGTATCCCTCACGGCGCAGGCCTGGGGGGCGGCAGCAGCGATGCCGCAGCCCTGCTCCTGTGGCTCAACAGCTGCCTGGAGACGCCTCTGCCGCTGGAAGAGCTGGAAAAAGCCGCCATCAAGGTCGGTGCGGACGTCCCCTTTTTCCTTCACGGGCAGCCCCGGCGCGTGACCGGTATCGGCGAGGTGCTGACGCCCGCGGCAGTGGATCTGCCCGGCTGGTGGCTGGTGCTGGTCTGTCCGCCCGTGTCGGTCTCCACCCCCTGGGCCTACCGCGCCTATGACGATTTGATGGCGGAAGCGGAAAAAGCTGGTGGTAAAGGCTTGACAAATCCGGAGAGCAAGGATAATGAAACGCTTCTCGTGATGGGTAAATATGCCGGGACGGGAACGACGTTCCGCATCACCACAGAAAACGTGCTCCAAATCCGTAACGATCTGGAGCCCGCCGTTGTGCGTGAATACCCGCAATTAGAGACAATCCGCCAATATCTACTCCATTCCGGGGCCGCTTGTGCACGCATGAGCGGCAGTGGATCGAGCATGTTCGGCCTGTTCTCAGCCCGTCACGCAGCCGAGGCGGCAGCGCAAAGCCCGGAGTCACAGTACGGGAAGGTCTTTGTGCTGCCCATGAATGCTGGGATGTAGCCAAGTGGTAAGGCAACGGGTTTTGGCTCCGTCATTCGAAGGTTCGAGCCCTTCCATCCCAGCCACACCCAAACCATAACTGCTGCCGCTATCGGCAAGGTGAACGGACCATGTTCAGCGATCTCAAGATTGTCACGGGTTCTTCCAATCCCGAGTTGGCCAAAGCCATTTGCGACCACCTCGGCTGTCAGCTTACTCCTACTCTGGCAACCACCTTCAGCGATGGCGAGCTGCGCATTGAAATCGGCGACAACGTGCGCGGCGATGACGTGTTCGTTGTCCAGCCCACCTGTCCCCCGCTGGTCAACCGCAACCTGATGCAGCTCTGCCTCATGCTCGACGCCCTCAAGCGCGCCAGCGCCGGCCGCATCACGGCTGTGATCCCCTACTACGGCTATGCCCGCCAGGACCGCAAGGTGAGCCCCCGCGCCCCCATCAGCGCCAAGATGGTGGCCGACTTCATCAGCGTGGCCGGTGCCGGCCGTGTGGTGACCATCGACATGCATGCCGGTCAGATCCAAGGCTTCTTCAACTGCCCTGTGGACAACCTGTATGCCGCTCCTGTCATGATGGAACCCCTGCGCCAGATCGAAGGCGACATCGTCATCGTCTCCCCCGACGCCGGCGGTGTGGAACGCGCCCGTTCCTACGCCAAGCGCCTGAATGCTCCTCTGGCCATCGTGGACAAGCGTCGCGACAAGCCCAACCAGGCCCAGGCCATGCACGTCATCGGTGACGTGGAAGGCAAGACCGCCATCATCGTTGACGACATCATCGATACTGCCGGTACCCTGTGCGCCGGTGCCGACGTGCTGCTCAAGTACGGCGCCAAGAAGATCATCGCCTGTGCTTCCCACGGTGTGCTGTCCGGCCCCGCCATCGACCGCATCAATGCTACCGAGGCTCTGGACCGCGTCATCGTGACCGATACCATCCCGCTGGGTGAAAAGCTGGCACAGTGTCCCAAGCTGCAGGTGGTGTCTGTGGCTGCCCTGCTGGGCAAGACCATCCACAACATCCACACGGGTTCCTCCGTCAGCGTTCTCTTTGTATAATGCCGGGTTTTCCCGACTCCATAATAAGAAAACTTCCCGCACTTTCATGCGGCACTAGGTAAGGAGTTAAACATGACCATTGAAAAGACGTTGAGCGTGCAAAAGCGTGAAGGTAGCGGCAAAGGCCCTGCGGGCCGTGCGCGCACGCAGGACATGATCCCCGGTGTGTTCTACACCGCCAAGGGTGACAACATCGCCGTGCAGGCTCCTGCTCTGCCTCTGGAAAAGATGTACGCCGAAATGGGCCGTACCGCCGTGTTCAACCTGGAAATCGACGACAACGGCACCAAGACCGTGCATCCCGTCATGTTCTGGGAAGTGCAGAAGCACCCCTACAAGAAGGCCTTCACCCATGTGGACTTCTACGGTGTGGATCTGGACAAGGAAGTCAAGGTCGACGTGCCGATCGAATTCGTGGGTGTTGCCCGCGGCGTCAAGCTGGGCGGCGTGATGGAAACCTACCGCGAAAGCGTGCGTCTGTGCAGCAAGCCCCTGGACATGCCCAAGAAGGTGACCATCGACGTGACCGACATGGGTATCAATGACAGCGTGACCGTGGAGACCCTGGCTCTCCCCGAAAACGTGAAGGCCGTGTTCGACAAGAACTTCGCCATCGTGAGCGTGTTCTCCAAGAGCAAGGACGCTGCCGAAGCCGCCGAATAAGGCGCCTTTCACCGCAGTTTTTTTCAGGCCGGTCTCTTTTGAGGCCGGCCTGATTTTTATACGTATGTCCAGCCTTCCTCGCCTGCAGTATCATACCCTGCGCCACGGAAACCGGCAGATAAGCATCGAGCTGTGGCCCAGACCGGGCGCCTCCTGCCTCGTTTTTTATCCGGGGACCATGTTCTGTCCGGTCCAGTACCGGACGTTCCTGCATTGCCTCTGGAAAAACGGACTTGCCGTCGCGGCCCTGCACCTGACCGGACATGGCAGCAACCCGCACCGGCGTCTGTTCAGTTTTGACGACCTGCTGCAGGACGGCCTGGATGCGGAACGCTGGCTGCATGGTCACGGCATGGGGCCTCTGCTCCTTGCCGGTCACAGTCAGGGAGGGATCCTGGCCATGGCCCACGCCTCCCGCAGTCAGCGGATGCGTGCCTGTTTCGCATTCAGCGGGATCTTCCCGCAAAGCCGCCGGGTCATAGAACTGACCCGATTCGCTCCCTGGGCAGCGCAGCGTGATCGTCTGCTGGCCGGGCTGAAGATACTCAGTACCTGCTTGCCCCGGCTGCCGTTGCCCGTATTCAGCTATCTGTCGGTCAAAAAGATCCTTGCCGGCTGCCTGCGTCTTCCCCTTGATCGCCGGCAGGCCAGGACAAGCTATCCCCTGGCGTACCTGTACTCCCTGTTCAGCACCTCGGTAGCGTCCACGGTCCACTGCCCGTTCTATCTTTTCAATGCTCTCGACGACGCTCTGTTCACCAGACCTCTGATCGAGGAGACGTTCGCCGCGGTGACGGCCCCGGAAAAACATTGTATCTGGCTGCCTCGGGGTGGCCATCTGGCCATCCTCTCCCCCGTCGTGGCCGCCAGGACAGCCGCCCATGTGGCGGCGCTGGCCAGTGGTCACGGCCTGCCACTCTCTCTTCACCTGTAAGGAAACTGTCATGGATTTTGGTGGTGTCGTCGTTGGTTTGGGCAATCCCGGCAACCAGTATGCCGGAACGCGCCATAATTGCGGCTTTGCCTTTGTGGAAAGCCTGCTGGATCATGCCCGCCGGGAAGGCGGCCAGGTACAGAGCCAGAACGGAGGCAAATTCTCCTGTGAACTGTGGCGGCTGCGCTATGACGGGCTGCCCGGAGACTGGCTGGCCGCCATGCCCCAGACCTTCATGAATCTGAGCGGCCAGTGTGTCCAGCCCCTGCTGGCTTGGCACAAGATCCGCCCCGATCAGCTGGTGGTGGTGCATGATGAACTGGACATCCCCGCCGGAGAGCTGCGCTTCAAGAAGGGGGGCGGCAACGCCGGGCACAACGGGCTCAAGTCCATCACCCAGCTGCTGGGAACACCGGACTTCTACCGTCTGCGTATCGGTATCGGGCGGCCTCCCCAGAAAGGGGACGTCATCAACTGGGTGCTGGGGCGTCCTTGCAGTGAAGATGCCGACAAGATACGGACAGCGACTGATAAGGCGCTTGAAGTACTGGAAATTTTTGCAAAAAAAGGACTGGAAGCCGCTGTGCGGGCGACCCGTTCCTGATCATGAGCCGGCCTGTGGCCGGCTTTTTT